>SXRG01000071.1 GCA_005793645.1 Burkholderiales bacterium | reverse complement strand
GGTTTGTGGAGTGTGCGGTTGGAGCGATTCGGGTTCCCAGTCCAGCCAGTCTGCCCCGAACAATTCGACTGGGTGTTGGGCGCGAACGGCGCCATTGCCGCAGAGCATGGCGTTTACGGCACAATATTTGTCGCAGCCCCAACAGATGCGTTCGGGGTTCTTGGGGTGGGTCGGGATTTTCTTGGCCATGCCGTGGGTGTGGCACGCGTCGTGGCGGGGTTCAGGAGGCCGTACGACGCTCGTGTGCGCGCATCCGGGTGGTGGCGCCCCACAGTTCTTCGAGGTTGTAGTGTAGGCGGGTGACGGGGTGCATGATATGTATGACGATATCGCCGGCATCAACCAGGATCCATTCGGCGGCGTCTTCACCTTCCATGCCGACAATGTCGCCCCCGGCCTCTTTGATCTTCTCGCGCACATGGTCGGCTAGTGCCCTGACCTGACGGTTGGAGTCCCCGCTGGCGATGATCATTTTTTCGCAGAGTGAGGTGAGATGGGCGACATCGAGCACGGTGATGTCCTTGCCTTTGATGTCTTCTAGGGCAGTAACGGCGATTTTGGTGAGTTTCTTGGTATCCATGGGTTTATTGGCGATAGAGGTCGTGTTGGTTTAGATAGGTTAGTACGCTGTCGGGTACCAAATAACGCACGCTTTCGCCTTTGTGACAGGCGGTGCGAATGCGGCGAGCGGCAATATCCATTTGAGTGATGGCGTGGAGGTGAATATGGCCTGCGGGCGAAATTTCAAGGTCACTAGGGCGTTCGCTCAAACGCTGATCGAGTGCGTGACGCAGGACATCGGGTAGGCTGTCGCCCCAGGTCTGGGGACTAAAGCCTGGGCGATGGGCTACGGCAAGGTGGGCCAGATCGAATAACTCGGCCCAGCGATGCCAGGTCGTCAGACCCATGAAGGCATCGCTGCCTAAAAACAAGACGAGCGGAGTGTGAGCGCCCACTTCTACGCGTATGGTTGTTAATGTGTCCACCATGAAGCAGGGGTCGGTGCGGTTGATTTCGTGCTCGTCGAGGTTGAAGCGGGGGTTATTTGCGATGGCAAGCGCCACCATGTCTCGTCGGGCAACAGCACTGGCTTGTGGTGGATGGCGATGGGGTGGTGTCCCGGTGGGTAAAAAACGCACTTCGTTACAGCCTAGAGCCGCGCCTAATTCCTCGGCTAGGCGCAGATGCCCCAGGTGGATGGGATCAAAGGTACCTCCGAAGAGACCAACCGGGGCGGTCATTAGCGAGGCGGGTTTTGTTTGCGGCGCACCTGTTGCAGCATGAGGGTGGCGACTTGAACGCGATTGGACAAACCCAGTTTTTGCATGATGTTGGCTAGGTGGTTGCGCACGGTGTTGTCGGACAGGCGCAGGCGTGCGCCGATGACCTTGTTGCTGAGGCCTTCCGCGACAGATTCGGCGATTTCGATTTCGCGCGTCGACAAACGGGCGAGTGGTGTATCAACCTGCCTGTTCGACAGTTTTTGCAGGATGTGGGCCGGAAATGCGCTAGTGTCTTTGAGGACCATGCTGATGGCCATGTGGATCTGGTCGCTATCAGAGGATTTGAGCAGGTAGCCGTCCACTCCGGCCTCGACGGCGGAGCGGATTTCGGCATCGCCGTCTTCTACGGTCAGGATAATGGTCTTGGTGTCCTGCGCTTTCAGGATCGGAAGGAGTTCGAGACCGTCACCATCCGGCAGGCTGCGATCGACGATGGCAACATCGGCGCGCTCGGTCTGCAGCCAAGCCCGTGCGCTGGCTAAGTCGGCGCAATCGGTAGCCACTTCCAGATCGGTTCGGCCTTCGATCAGGCCGCGGATGCCCATGCGTAGCAGGGGGTGGTCGTCAACGATTAGGACACGAATTTTTGACATAACGAGTGATCCTTATATCGATTGGTGCGATTTTGGTATAGATGGATCATAACGGATGCGCAGGCAATAAGGGGGTATGTCAGACCCTGGCGTTATTTGCCGCGTTTTTTGGTCTCTTGGGCGATCAATTCGTCTGCTACGCGCAGCACATTGGCATAACTTCCGGCCATAGAAGGAGAAGTCAGGTACTTGCCGTTAATGATGAGGGCAGGCACTCCTTCCAATGGGTATTCCTGGCTGATTTGCTTGGCGCGGTTAGCCTTTGTATGGACGCTGAAGGATTGGAAGGCGGCCTTTAGTTTGTCCGGGTTAACCCCTTGGGCAGCGGCCCAGCTGATCACACTTTCCGGCGAGTTGAAGCGACGGCCTTCGTTGTGGAGGGCGTTGAAGAGGGGGCCATGCAGGCGCGGGATCTCGCCCAGGCTTTCAAGGGCGTAATACGCCTGGGTCAGTGTCATCCAGCTCTCACCCAGCACGGCGGGTTGACGAATGAGTGTCACATTGGCTGGCAGTTTCTTGGACCACAGGAGGAGTTCAGGCTCCAATTGATAGCAGTGTGGGCAGCCGTACCAGAAAAATTCCAGTACCTCTATCTTCCCCGGGGTTGTGGTGGCATGGGCAGGTTTGATCTCAATGTAGTCTTTTCCGAGTTGGGCGGCGTGGGCTGAGAGGCTTAGCGTGCAGCAGATGGACAGGAAGAGGGGGAAGAGTGGGCGCAGAAAGGAGTGGAACATGAGTGCCTCGGCAGAGAATGATGAGTCAAGGGGGTTATTGGAATACCGGTTCTTTGATGCGACGGGGGGTGAGATTGTTTCTGCTGAGCAGGCCTTCACTCTCGATGGCCTGGGCCTCGGTCTTGTAGGGGCCAACACGGACACGGTAAGTTGCACCATCGTCGCTGAGGGTAATGACAACATCTAGGTTGAGCAGCAACAGGCGGGCTCGTAGGCGGCGGGCATCGTCTTCCTTGCGCAATGCGGCGATCTGCAACCACCAGATCTCACGCGGTTTAAGCGGAGGGGTGATAGTTGGCGTTTTGCCTTTGACGAAGTCGTCATGGAAAGGGATAACCTTGGGGGCCGGTTTGCTGGCTGGGGCCGCTACGATGGGCGCGGTCGGGTGCGCGGGCGCGGGGGTGGGGGCGACCCGGGCCGCAGGGGCTTTTGGTGAGGGCGAAATGCTTTCCATTGGCGCCGGATGAGGCTTGGGTTGGGGGCGATGCTTAGGTGCCGGATCTTTGGCCGATGGGGCCTTGGCTACCGGAGCGGGTGCCTCCGTATCGGGTTTTGAGGTCAGCCACTGAGTGAACGCAATGGTGATGGCAATTCCCAAGGCCATGCCAACAATTAAGATAATTAGGGTGCTGCGCCCGGATTTTCGGCCATTGGCGGCGGGGGTGTGGGTAGCCGTTTTGAAGTCGCGCCGTGCCATGAGGCTTACATGGAGTCCGGCGCCGAAACGCCGAGCATTGCGAGACCGCTGCGCAGGACTTGCTGTGTAGCGGTGATCAAGGCCAAGCGGGCGTTCTTCAGGGCTTCGTCATCGACTAGGAACTGGCAGGCCGTATAAAAGCCGTGCAGGTCAGCGGCCAGGTCTTTCAGATAGTAGGCCACGGTGTGTGGTGCCAGGTCGCGCGCAGCATCGGCGCAAGTGGCTGGGAATTCGGCCAGCCGTTCCAGCAAGGCCATGGCGTGTGGCTCAGCCAGAAGGCTTAGATCAGCTTGGGCAAGATCGCTGCGGTTTCCGTCCCAGGCGGCCAATACGCGACAGATCCGCGCATGGGCGTACTGGATGTAATAGATCGGATTTTCGTTCGATTGGCTCTTGGCGAGGTCGAGGTCAAAGTCTAGGTGTTGCTCGGACTTACGCAGTACATAGAAGAAGCGGCAGGCATCGTTGCCGACTTCGTGGCGCAGTTCGCGCAGGGTGACAAACTGGCCGGAGCGCGTGGACATGGGCACCTTTTGGCCTTCGCGATACAGCACGGCGAATTGCACCAGGGCCACGGTGAGGCGCTCGGCATCGGCACCGGCGGCCGTTAGTGCGCCCTTGACGCGCGAGATGTAGCCGTGGTGATCGGCGCCCCAGATGTCGATGACGCGATCAAAACCGCGCTCGAACTTGTTGAGGTGATAGGCAATGTCGGCGGCGAAATAGGTGTAGATGCCGTTGTCGCGCTTGACCACGCGATCTTTTTCATCGCCAAAAGCCGTGGAGCGGAACCATAGCGCACCATTCTGTTCGTAGATATGGTTGTGTTTCTGGAGTTGTGTGATGGCCTTGTCGATCAACCCGGCATCATGCAGGGTGCGTTCCGAATACCAGTGGTCGAAGGTGACGCCAAATTCGGTTAGGTCGTTGCGGCAATCGCCCAGTTGTTCGGTCAGCGCGTAGCCGTGCACGAAGTCATAATCGGCGCCGAGCAAGGTCTTCGCGTTGGCGATGAGGTGGTCGAGGTGGGCGTCGGGTTCGGTTTCTACGGCGGGCGCGTGGGCATACACCGCGGCGGCGGGGCGGCGATAGCGGTCGCCGTGGGCCGACTGAATGCCACGCGCCATGTCGCGTACATAGTCGCCCTGATAGGCGTTGGGCGGGAAGGCCAGTATTTCGCCTTGTAATTCCAGATAACGCAGCCAGGTGGACAGTGCCAAGATGTCCATCTGCCGGCCTGCATCGTTGACATAGTATTCACGCGTGACCGTGTAGCCGGCAAAGTCGAGCACATTGGCCAGGCTGGCACCAAATGCTGCGCCGCGACCGTGGCCGACATGCAACGGGCCGGTCGGGTTGGCAGAGACAAATTCGATCTGGATGGATTTCCCAGCACCGGCTGTACTACGGCCAAAGCTGTCGCCTGCGGTGAGGATGTGCGGGACGATGGCCTGGCGTGCACCGGGATGAAGGAAGAGATTGATGAATCCTGGGCCGGCGATCTCGGCGCGTGCGATGACGGGCGAGTCGAGCGCGGCGAGCAGGTCAGCGGCGACTTCGCGCGGGTTGCGTTTCAGTGTTTTGGCTAGTTGCATAGCCAGATTGCAGGCGTGGTCGCCATGGCTGGCTTGACGGGGCCGTTCAATGGTGATGGCGGCCTGGCTTCCGGGCGCAATTTGGTCACGGGCGCGGGCAAAGGCGAGGGTAAGTTGGTGCTTGGGATCGAGATAGGTCATGGTGCAGCCTTAAGGTTGCGCGATTATAGCCTCGACAGACTCCTGCGCGGGTTACTAGAATTCGGTTGGATCCACATCCAGCGACCAGCGCACGCCTCGTGTCGGTAAGGTTCTCAGCAGGGGGGTCCAGAGTTTTAGGTAGGCTTGCAGGGCTTCGCGGTGGGTGGATTGCACCAATAACTGGGCGCGTTCGTGATGGGCAATGCGAGTGATAAGGGCAGCGACGGGGTCGAACAGAGTGACCGAAGCGGGGCTGGGCAGACAGGCCTTGGCGGTCTCCAGAAAGGCGATTGCCGAGGTCATGTGGGCGGCCTCGGCCCGCAAGATGGCTAAATGCATGAAAGGCGGTAGGCCGGATTCGCGCCGTTCGCGCAGGGTGTGCTGGGCAAAACCGGCATAGTCGTGGTGGCGTAGCGCGACAAAGAGGGGGTGTTGTGGCCAGTCGGTCTGGATCCAGACCGTGCCGGGTTTTTCAGCCCGCCCAGCTCGCCCGCTGACTTGCATGAGCTGGGCGAAAAGTCGCTCACTGGCGCGGAAGTCGGGTGCCTGTAAGGCGTGGTCAGCACCGATGATCCCGACTTGGGTGAGGTCTGGAAAGTCGTGGCCTTTGGCCAGGATCTGGGTACCGACGATGAGGTCAACCTCGTGGCGTTGGATGGCCTCGCGCATGGCGGCAAATTCCCCCTTTCGGCGGGTGCTGTCGCGATCGACACGAAGGATGCGCGCCCCTGGAAAGCGTTCGGCGAGGGTTTCTTCTACCCGTTGTGTCCCTTGTCCACCCGCGCGCAAATCGTGAGAGCCACAGTTTGGACAGGTGGATGGGGCCGGTTGCTCATGGCCACAGTGATGGCAGAGCAATCGGTTGCCTTGCGAGCCCCGATGCAGGACTTGATGTGCGGTACAGCGGGGACAATCGACGATATGCTGGCAGGCATTGCAGACCAAGGCTGGGGCATAGCCACGCCGGTTGATAAAAATCAGGCTTTGCTCGCCGCGTTTGAGACCGGCCTCGATTGCCTCGGTGAGGGTGCGCGATAGGCCTTGGCGTGGCCGGTCGGTGCGAGTATCGATGAGGCGAATTTCAGGCAGGGCGGCCCCGCGTATGGCCCGTGCGGCCAGGGTGTGTAGCGGATAGCGGCCGCGTCGGGCGTTATGCCAGGTCTCTAGTGAGGGGGTTGCCGAGCCGAGGAGGATCTGGGCGTTTGTCTGACGGGCGCGCCAGATGGCGAGATCACGGGCCGAATAGCGCAGGCCCTCGCCTTGTTTGTAGGAGGTGTCGTGTTCTTCATCGACCACAATCAGGCCCAGGCGAGCTAGGGGCGCAAAGAGGGCGAGGCGGGTGCCAAGAACAATATCTGCTTTACCTGTTAAACAGCTCATCCAGGCCGCCAGGCGTTCGCCATCCGCTAGCAGACTGTGCAGCAGGACGATATGCTGGTTGGGAAAGCGGTGCAGGATCCGCTCGGTGAATTGGGGTGTGAGGTGGATCTCTGGGACCAGAATTAGGACCTGCTGACCGGCGGCTATGATATCGGCGCTGCGTTGTAAGTAGACCTCCGTCTTGCCGCTGCCGGTAATCCCGTGGATGAGATGGATTCCGAAGCCATGCGACTGGCGAAGGGCGGTCAGTGTGGCCTCTTGTTCGTCTGTTAGCGGCGGCGCGATGGTGGGGGTGTGATCGGCCCTTGGGAGGCAGCCCTCTACCCAGCCTTCCCGGAGCCAGCGGGTGAGGTGCGCATTGAAGGGTTTGAGCGCCTCCCGGGCCTGTGCGCCCTCGTTCAGTCGGGCCGCCAAGGTTTGCTGGGCGCGAGCGTTGGGTTTGAGCGTTGCGATGTGCTGACGCCCGGCTTCCGTCAGGCGATAGGCTGGCGGTGGCGGCAACCGAAAACGCAGTTGACGCAGGGCCGGAGGAAGGAATCCAAGTAGGGTTGCCCCGAGCGGAAACTGGTAGTAGTTTGCCGCGAAGCGGGCCAGATTGATCAGGTCGGCCGGCAAGGGAGCGAGGTCACGATCAATGCTGTGCAGGGGTTTTAGCGTTGCCTCTGGCGCAACTGCATCGTGCTCGCCCGGCGCCACGAGGGCGACCAGAATCCCGACCTGCAAACCCTCTGCGCGGCCCTTCCCGAAGGGCACGATAACCCTTCGTCCTATATCCCCCGGTTCGGCCTCTATCGTTCGGTAATCGAAGAGGCGGGCTAAAGGGATATCAATGGCGACTTGTGCAATGTGCTGCGTCATAAACCGGCCAACATCCTGTCCAAGTTAAAGTAAATTCTCTGAAGATGGTCGAACTGATTGACCCGACTGGTATGAAAAACTTAACCACAAATTCTGTGGATAAGTCTGTGTAAAACAGGCTTCAAACGGGGTTAATCCCTGATAAACACGGGGTTCATGCGCCCTTGCAAACGATTTATACAAAA
Organism: Burkholderiales bacterium; assembly: GCA_005793645.1. GTDB lineage: Bacteria > Pseudomonadota > Gammaproteobacteria > Burkholderiales > Thiobacillaceae > QYQG01. Next base: position 5,610 of record SXRG01000071.1, on the reverse strand, counting down.
TATTTTTCAGATTAAAAACAATACCTTACATATTGTTGATGGAGATCAGAAAGTGATGTGATGTCTATGACGAAGGATATGCCCTAATGTGTGTAAGTAGTTGCTGTTATTCTGCGTAAGTCGGCGATTAATCGCTGGATGGGCGTTTGGATTCGTCAACGGGAGAGGTGAGCGTATTGAGCAGGCTATCTAGGATTGGCCCCGCTTCATGGGCGTTGGGGTGGTTGATCATCAGAACCAGGGTGTGCCATCCGTTGGCTCCGGCGCTGCGTTCGTCCTGCAGATAACCTGCCCAGGCACGAACCCCGCGCAGGCTACCGGTCTTGAGATAGGCGCGCCCGATCAGGTGGGGCGGGGTGCTGCGTTTTTGCAGTGTTCCGTCGATGCCTAAGGCGGGCAAGGATGCGGCAAATTCGAAAAACCAGGGCTGTGTACGGGCCCAGTGCAGTAGTTGACCTAGGCCTGCAGGCGTCAGGCTGGCCTCGCGGGACAGTCCGGCACCATTATCCATGACGAGACCTGGCAGGGTGATGCCTCGCCGGGCCAGCCAAGCATTAACGGCCCGCTGCGCCTTTTCTGGAGTGGCGGGGGCCTCAGACTGGGCGGCCCCCAAATTCAGGAACAGCATGCGGGTCATGACATTGTTGCTGTGTTTGTTGATGTCGCGCACGATTTCGGCCAGTGGACGCGAAGCGAACTTGAAGAAACTTTGAGCGGTATTGGGGGTCGTTCCGTCGCGGATCTGCCCGTCGAGGCGGCCGCCGATCTCTTGCCATAAGCTGGTGAGGTGGAGGCGGTTGTTGTCGGCGGGGGGGAGTAGATTGAACCAGGCCGTTCGTGCGCCACAGGCCTGGGGATAGTCACCCTGTAGATGAAGTTCGCGGCCATTGATGACGGGTTTCAGGCGTTCCTGCCACCCATTACAGGGCCCATTGCTCGCGCGTATCTCTGCTTTGAGCGTCAAGGCTGGGGGGTCGGCGCGGACCTCAATGCCCCCATTGTGCGGTGTAAAGGTGAGGGCTAGGGTGTTGTAATTAAACAGCAAGGCGGCTGGTGGGGCATTGTAGGGTCGTTCTGCGGCACCATCGAATTCGGCTGGGTTTGGGGTAGTCAGGGCATAATACTGGCCATCTAGGATCAGATCGCCACGGATGGTTTGCAATCCACGGGCGCGCAGGGCGCGCAACAGAGCGGAGGTGCGCTCGGTAGTCAGGGTTGGATCACCGCCGCCCCGGATATAGAGCGAGCCGTCTAGGACGCCATTCTGGATCGGGCCATCGATCAGTATCTCGGTCTGGAAGGTGTGTGCGGGGCCAAAATAGTCTAGGGCGGCCAGGGTGGTGACGAGTTTTAGCACCGATGCCGGGTTGAAGGTGCGTTGTTCCTGATGGATGTGTCTGGGCTCGGTCTGGCCGTTGGGTTGCACCCAAAGACCGATGGCCTCGGCAGGTATGTTGGCGCGCGCGAGGGCTTGAGTAACGGGCAAAGGTAGGGGCGTGGCCGCCTGTGCTGGGAGACCCAGGTACAGTGCGGCGAGACAAAACGCGGCGAGGCACGAGAAGCGTTGTACGTTGGCGGGCATCAAACAAAGAAAGGCTTTGGTGTGCAGTGTTGGTATTGTAGCGGTGGAGTCTGGAGATCGGATGACCTTTGAATTGGCACCTTCCCGAATCATGCGCGCCCTCTTGTGGGGTCTGCATGGTCTGGCCTGGTTGGCAATTGGTCTGGCTGACCTGCCGTTTGTGGTTCAGGGGACGGCTTCCGTGCTGGTGGGTTTATCGTTGATCATGTTGCCGTCGCCGCAAACCTGTCGTCTGCGTGCAGATCCGAAGGGTGCGTTGTATTACAGCGCAGGGGCTGTGCCAGACAGCCCTTGGGTGGTCTGCCAAGTAGATGGGGCCAGTCATGTAACTCCGCTGTATTGCTCCTTGATTCTCAATCTGCAAAAAGACGGACAGGGTGAGCAGCGGCGTGTTTTGATCCTGCCGGACAGCCTGTCCAGTGATGATTTCCGCCGCCTGCGTGTTTGGCTGCGTCGATGGGGAGCGCATGAGCATTGAACCGGTATCCGTAGTGACGCCGATCGAGACGCTCGATCCCGAAGGCAGTTTTGTTGTCGAGGCGTGCGCGGGTAGCGGTAAGACCTGGCTCCTGGTGTCGCGCTTGATGCGGCTTTTGTTGGCGGGTAAGCCGCCTTCCACCTTGCTGGCAATCACCTTTACGCGCAAGGCGGCGGGCGAGATGCGGGCGCGGCTGGAGGAGTGGCTCCTGTTCCTGGCGAGTGAAGAGGACGCGAAGGTTCTGGATTTTCTGCATAAACGCGGCCTTTCCATGACGGAAGCTGAGGCCGCGTTGCCGAAGGCGCGTGGTCTGCTGGAACAGGTGGCACGCGCGCGGCCGGGGCCGATGATCACGACCTTTCACGGTTGGTTTTTGCACCTGCTGGCCCGCGCTCCGCTGGTTGAACGAGCGCCCAGCCAGATTCTCGATGACACGGCATTGCGGATCGATGAGGCCTGGCAGACCTGGCTGGAGACGCTGCGTCATGCGGATAAGGCGATTCTGTATGCAGATCTGCAAGCCCTGTTTGCAGCGTCTGATTTAACCCTGCAAACCCTGAAGGAGCGCTTGCACGCGTTTCTTGCAGTTTATGGTGATTGGCTGGCGTGGGCTGAGTGTCGGACCGATCCGGTGGCAGAGAGCCTCGCTGACCTGGCTGTCACGCTGGGAGTGAGTGAAGATGAAACGCCGTTAGCCGATTTGGTGCGTTCGACTGTTTTTCGGGATGCCTGTCGGGAGTTTTTGCCTTTGCAGGTAAAGAACGGCGGCGTGAAGTGTGGTGAACGGGCGCTTTGTCTGGAACAGGCCTTGGAGAGCGGTGTGCCAGAGGCCTTCGTGGCGGCCTTGCTGAGCACGGAACAGGAGCCTTATCGGGACATTAAGTGGAGCAAGGCGATGGAGGGCCGGCTCGGCGCAACCGGGGTGGTGCGTTATTTTGAGCTTTACGAATCCTTGGCTGAGACACTGCAACACGCCCTATCTCGTCAGCGTGATGTTCGTGCCCTTTGGTTACAGCGCCATTGGTTGCCGCTGGCGGTCGATCTGGCCGCGCATTATCAGCAGCAAAAGGCGCAGCGTGATGGCCTTGATCATTCGGATGCTGAATGGCTCACGGCGCGCCTGTTACGCAGCCCGGAGCATGCCGATGCCTTGTTGGCGCGTTTGGATGCGCGCTGGCGGCATTTGTTGTTGGATGAGTTTCAGGATGCCAATCCCGTGCAATGGGGCATCTTGCGCGTCTGGCTGGAGGCCTACGGGGCCGATGGTGTTCGCCCGACGGTTTTTTTGGTTGGCGATCCAAAGCAGTCAATCTACCGCTTTCGGCGAGCGGATGCGCGCTTGTTCGGCGCGGCACGGCAGTTTCTTGAGACCCATTTTTCGGCACGCACGGCGGCAGAAAACCAGACCCGGCGCTGCGCGCCCGCGATCGTGGACTGGATAAACCAAACCTTCTTGCCGCTGGGTGAGCGTTATCCGAATTTCGTGGCGCACACGGCCCATGCGGTGTCACGGCCGGGGTGCTGTTTGCGTCTCATCGCTCCAGCGGACGGGGAAAGACCGGAGAGGTCGGACATGCCCCCCCGCCAGGAGCTGCGGAACCCCTTGCATGAGGCCATCGCAGAGACGCCGGATAACCGGGCGGCCGAGGCTGCTGCCGTAGCCGGGCATATTGGTCGTCTGGTGGGTCGGATCGAGGTCGAGATTCATACGGACGGACAGACCCAAGTCCGACCGGCGCGCTATTCGGATGTGTTGGTGTTGTGCGCTAAGCGCAATGGTTTGGAGGCGTTTGAGGCGGCTTTTCGTACGGCCGCCATTCCATATCTGACCGGTCGGCGGGGCGGTCTGTTGGACGCGCTGGAGATTGAGGATGTCTTGGCTCTGCTGCGCGTTCTGGTCAATCCGGAGGATGACCTGGCCTTGGCGCAGGTCTTGCGCAGCCCAATTTACGGGTGTAGCGAGGCCGATCTGTGGCTGTTGGCGCACGGCGATGGTTTGGAGTCGGCACCTGCGGGCCCGTGGCTGATGCGTCTGCAATTCAGGTACCGGCAGTCGGGTTTATCGGGTCCCTTGCAACGGGCGGCCCACCAGTTGACGGCTTGGCAAGCGATGGTGACTCGTTTGCCACCGCATGATGTGCTCGACCGGATTTATCACGAGGCTAATTTGGAGATGCGTTATGCAGCCGCGCTGCCGCCAGACCGTGCACCCTCGGCGTTGGCCAATCTGCGTGCCCTCCTTGCCCTGGGCCTGAAACTGGGTGGGGGTCGTTATCCCAGCCTGCCGCAGTTTCTCGATCGTCTGATGGCTCTGAGTAGAAAGGCGGGCGACGAGGCGCCGGACGAGGCACCCGTCGCCGTCGGTGATGTGGTGCGCATCATGACCATCCATGCGGCCAAGGGACTGGAGGCGCCGATCGTTTATCTCATCAAGGCGGACGAAAAACCCGGTAGCAGTGTTCCAGACATCCTTGTTGACTGGCCGCCTGACTCGGAGCGACCAACCCATTTCTCGTTGATGGGCACGAAGGGGTGGTATGGTTCAGGCAGGGACGCCTTGTTGGCGGCCGATGCGGCCTTGGCCGAGCGCGAGCGCCTCAATCTGCTCTATGTGGCCATGACCCGCGCCTGCCAGGTTCTGGTGCTGAGTGGTAAGGCCATTGTGCCGCCGGAAGGCTCGTGGTTGTCCTTGGTGAGAGACCGGGACATGGGCCCCGGAAGTCTGGATCTGGAAGCCGTTGGGCAGGGTGTATCCGAAGGGCTACAAACAGGATCAGTGTTGCTACCCGCCCCGCCCAATGTGAAACCCGTTGGAGAACGCATCGCGCCGACCGCGCCCGGGGTCGAGTTTGGCATCCGAGTCCATCGTTATCTGGAACTCAGGGATGCACTTGATGGGGAGATCTTGCGCGAACGCATGGGGCTGTCGAAAGACGACTTCTTGGCGGTGGCCCGTGTGAGTGAGTGCATCCGCAGTAGCCCGGCAGCACAACGCTTTTTCGATCCGGTGCAGTGCTTGGAAGTACACAATGAGCTGGATTTTGTGGATGCCGCCGGGGTCTTGGGGCGTATCGACAGGCTGGTGCGCCAGGCCGATGGCTGGTGGGTTATCGATTACAAGTCTGGCGGACTGGAGGAAGTGGATTTGGCTGTTCGCTCCAAGCCGCACCAGACGCAGATACAGGCCTATGTCTTGGTGGTTGCACAACTTTATCCGGGCCAGCCGGTGAGGGCCGCTTTAATCTATGGCGATGGCCAAGTTTTTGTTCTGTCCGAGGCCGAGGGTACGGACTAAAATCAGCCCATTCAAAAATCCCCAATCAAGGTACTTTATGCCCGTCAAACTCGTCCCTCCAGACCCCGCCGCCCTGTTGCCTGTACCCGGCATCGAACTCGGCATCGCCAGCGCCGGCATCAAAAAGCCCGGTCGTCGCGACCTGCTGGTGATGCGAATCGCCCCGGATTCAGAAACGGTGGGCGTATTCACCCAAAACCGCTTCTGCGCCGCGCCCGTGACCGTATGCCGCGAGCATATACACGGCGAATCCGG
>SXRG01000070.1 GCA_005793645.1 Burkholderiales bacterium | reverse complement strand
TGGTTGCCGGTCGATCAATACATCGGCGGCATCGAACACGCTATTTTGCACCTGCTCTACGCCCGTTTCTTCCACAAGATGATGCGAGACGAAGGCCTGGTCGATAGCAACGAACCCTTCACCCGCCTGCTCACGCAAGGCATGGTTATCGCCGAGACCTACTACCGCGAGGGCACCAACGGCAAGAAGCTGTGGATCAACCCCTCCGAGGTAGAAAAGCGCGGTGACCTCTGGATCAAGACAGACGATGGCCAACCCGTTATTGCCAGTGGCATCGAGAAGATGTCCAAATCCAAAAACAACGGGGTCGATCCGCAATCGTTGATCGACCTCTATGGCGCCGATACTGCACGCCTGTTCATGATGTTCGCCGCCCCGCCAGAGCAATCACTGGAATGGTCCGATGCCGGTGTTGAGGGGGCACACCGCTTCCTGCGCCGCCTATGGAAGGCTGTCGCTGATCACCTAGAAGGGGGCGTTGTATGCGCTTACTCCAGTGGAGATCTTACTGAAAATGAGCAATCGCTACGCCGTCAGCTACATCAAACCATCGCCAAGATCAGCGATGACATTGAGCGTCGGCAACAGTTCAACACCGCCATCGCCGCTGTCATGGAACTGATGAACATGCTGGCCAAACTAGACGGCATAGCTAACAACGCGCGTGCCGTGCGTCAGGAGGTCCTAGAGGCCGTAACTCTAATGCTTTCTCCCATCGTGCCGCATGTGTGTGAGGCACTTTGGACCGAGCTACGCCCCGGCACACAACTTCTCAACCAAACCTGGCCCGCCGTCGATGCCACCGCCTTGGTCCAAAACGAGGTTGAACTGATGCTGCAGATCAACGGCAAACTGCGCGGCAAGCTGACCGTTGCCGTGAACGCAGACAAGGCAACCATCGAAGCCACCGCACTCGCCAACCCGGACGCCCAGAAACACCTGGTGGGGCAATCGCCGAAAAAGATCGTGGTCGTGCCCGGCCGCCTGGTCAACATCGTGGCATGACGCAAGGCGCGCCCCGTGGCATCATAGCGTCATGAATCGTCGTATTTTCCTCCTCGCCACACCTCTATTGGCCCTTGCTGGCTGCGGTTTCCGCCTGCGCGGTGTCAATGCCATGCCCTTCACCAGCGCCTGGGTCGAGGCTGGAGAAGGCTCCCTGATCGGCCAGCAGTTGCGCGAACAGCTACACAATCAACGCAAACTACACGCCGGCTCCAAGAACGCACCGCTGGTCATCCGCCTGAGTCAGGAAAAGCTCGATAAACAAATTCTGTCGCTGTCGGGTGCGGGCCGGGTGCGCGAATACCGCCTAAGCTACGAGGTGCAAATGGATGTCCGCGATGCCTACGGCAAAACCCTGCTCGGGGCCATTCCGCTGTTCACCCAGCGCGACCTCACCTACGATGATAATCAAGCCTTGGCCAAGGAAGCGGAAGAGGCCAATCTGCGCCGTGACATGGCCATCGAACTGGCTCGCCAAGCCCTGACGCGCATCGCGCACGGACGCCTCTAAGGCCTCTTCACAACCACTCGCATGAAACTCTCCACCAGCCAACTGGCCAGCCACCTCCATCGAGAGATCCTACCGGTTTATGCCCTGTGTGGTGATGCCCCGTTGCTGGTGGACGAGGCTGCCGCTCAGATCCGTCGCGCCCTTCAATCGGCAGGGGCCGAACGCACAGTGATTGAAGCCAGTGCCCAGTTCCGCTGGGCGGAATGTTTCGCCCAATTTGATGGCCTGTCCTTATTTGCCGAACGCCGCCTGATCGAAGTCCGCCTGCCAAGCGGAAAACCTGGTGTGGAAGGCGCAAAGGCCCTAGAGACCTGGGCTACCAACCCACCGCCCGACTGCACCTTGCTCCTTATCCTGCCGCGTGCCGACAAAGCCCTGCAAGGCAGCAAGTGGTTCACCCGGCTAGAGACCGCTGGCGCGACCGTCATGGTGACCACCCCGAGTCTGGAACAGTTGCCGCAGTGGATCGGGGAACGCCTCGCCCGTCATCAACTCAAGGCCGATCGCGCCACGCTGGACTGGCTGGCCGTCCGCGTTGAGGGCAATCTCCTTGCCGCGCACCAGGAAATCGAAAAGCTAGCCCTGTTACTGCCACCCGGTACCGTCACGCTAGAGACCGCACGTGCCGCCGTAACCGATGTCGCCCGCTATGATACCGCCGATCTTCCGGAGGCCCTCTGGCGTGGAGATGCCCCCCGTTTTCTGCGCATCGCCGACAGTCTCAAAGCCGAAGGCGAGGCCCCCATCTTTGCCCTCTGGCTCTTGGCACAAGACCTGCGCACGCTTTACCGGCTAGCGCTGGCCAGCGCTCGTGGCGAAGACCTAGCCGGCTTGATGCGCAGCTTGCGGATCTGGGATTCGCGCCAGGCCCTCTTCAGTCGTCAGGCCAAACGCCTGGGTACCGAGCAACTCGGTCGCGCCCTGCAACATGCCGGACGCATCGACCGGGCCAGCAAAGGCCTGCTCCGGGAAGATGGCTGGAACCTTTACAAACAATTGGGACTCGCGCTGCTCAACCAGCCCGCACCCGCTTTTAACACGCTGCAACCGGGGTTATAAATGGATATCAACGCCTACATGGACACTCTAGGCCGCGCCGCCCGCGCCGCCTCACAGGCCATGGCACGGGCCGAGACACACGCCAAGGACGCCACCCTAATCGAACTCGCCCGACTATTGCGCGCCGCCAGCGCGCCTTTGCAGGCGGCGAACGCCCAAGACATCCTCGCTGCGAAGGCCGCTGGACTGGCCGCACCCCTAATTGATCGCCTACGCCTCACTGAAAAAGTCATCGCAACCGTCGCCGAAGGTTGCGAACAACTCGCCGCTATGCCCGATCCGGTCGGCGAGATCACTGGTGTAAAACGCCGCCCGTCCGGCATTAGCGTCGGCCAGATGCGCGTCCCGCTCGGCGTCTTTGGCATGATCTACGAAAGTCGCCCAAATGTGACCATCGAGGCCGCGTCACTCGCCATCAAGAGCGGCAATGCCTGCATCCTGCGCGGCGGGTCCGAGGCAATCCACTCCAATCTGGCGCTATGGAAACTGATACAACAAGCATTGGCGACCGCCGGCCTGCCGGTTAGCGCCGTGCAACTGGTGGAGACTACCGACCGCGCCGCCGTCGGCGCATTAATCACAATGCCAACCTATGTCGATGTCATCATCCCGCGCGGCGGAAAAAGCCTGATCGAGCGCATCACGAATGACGCGCGGGTACCCGTGATCAAGCATCTCGACGGCAATTGCCATACCTACATTGACGCCGAGTTCGACCTGGACAAGGCGCTGGTTGTTACCGAAAACGCCAAGACGCAGAAATACAGCCCGTGCAACGCCACCGAATCTCTGCTCGTACACACGCACGCCGCCTCCAGTTTCTTGCCGCGCATCGGTGCCATTTTCGCCGCCAAGGGCGTCGAGATGCGTTGCGATGCCACAAGCAAGGCCATCCTCGCAGCAGTGCCAGGCGCACAGGTGCTTGACGCAACCGAGGCCGATTGGTCAACCGAATACCTCGCGCCAATTATCAGCGTGAAGGTCGTCGCCAGCCTTGACGAAGCCATCACCCACATCAACGCCTATAGCTCACACCACACCGACGCCATCCTCACCACGAACCACCCCAATGCCATGCGCTTCCTGCGCGAAGTGGATTCCGCCAGCGTCATGATCAACGCATCCACTCGCTTTGCCGATGGCTTTGAGTACGGACTCGGTGCCGAAATCGGCATCTCCACCGACAAGATCCACGCCCGTGGCCCGGTCGGCCTGGAAGGGCTGACCAGTCAAAAATGGATTGTGCTGGGCGATGGCCACATTCGCGGTTAAATAACCCTTTGGCAGGCATGCCATGCGCCATGCCGCACAGCTGTTTGGTCTCTTGCTCATGATCCTGTCCACCACCGCAACCCAAGCCACGCCACATACCGCCAACCTGGACAGTATCGTCCTCGGCATGGGCTGCTTCTGGGGCGCAGAACGACGCATGAGCGCGTTACCCGGCGTGGTCGATGTCGAAAGTGGCTACGCCAACGGCGAGATCGCCACCACCTACGAGTCTGTGCTGGCGCTCGAACGACAGCTACGCCTTGGGAAATCAAAACAGCGCAACCATGCGGAGGTTGTCAAAGTCCGTTTTGACCCGGGTAAAACCACGCTGGAGGCCGTGCTGGCGCGGTTCTGGGAAAGCCACGATCCCACCCAAGGCGACCGTCAGGGCAATGACATCGGCAGCAACTACCGCAGTGCCATCTACACCCGCAACGACACGCAGCGAACCCTCGCGTTGCAGACTCGCGAGACCTATCAAGTGGCCCTGTTGACAGCCAGAAAAGGCCAAATCAGCACCGAAATCGCGCCGCTCACCCTCTATGGATCAGCCGAGGCCTATCACCAAAACTATCTGCAAAAGAACCCCAATGGCTATTGCGGTCTGGGCGGTACCGGCGTGTCCTATCCACGCACCGCCGCCTACTGGCAGTCGCTGGGCGAACTCTTGTTGACCCCAGAACAGCAGCACATCGCCTTTGCTCAAGGCACCGAAGCACCCTTTTGCGGCAGCCATCTTGATGAAAAACGCCACGGCTGGTTTGTCGACCCTTTAAGCAATGCGCGCCTGTTCCGGAGCGACGCCAAATTCAACAGCGGCACCGGCTGGCCCAGTTTTGTCCAGCCCGCGCCCAACGCCGTCACCGAGCACCCTGACCGTAGCCACGGCATGCTGCGTGTCGAGGTACGCAGCGCCAGCAGCGGCATTCACCTGGGCCATGTGTTTGACGACGGCCCACCGCCCACCGGCAAGCGCTATTGCATTAACGGCAATGTGTTGAAGTTTGTACCCGACGGCTAGGGCGTAACCACACCGTTCGCCCGCATCCAGCTCGATCAGACGAAAAAAGACCGGAAACCCTGCCATGCAGAATTTCCGGTCCCTGCC
>SXRG01000069.1 GCA_005793645.1 Burkholderiales bacterium | reverse complement strand
TGGGCGATACGTCGATATCGGCCGCAAGCTGACGGGCCGAAATGCCCATCGGCCTCATGAAGTCCTCCAGTAGGATTTCTCCGGGGTGAATCTCGTCAAGCAGTTCAGCCATTTTTAGCTCCTAGTGATAATCCACGACCTCGACCTGGCGGGCGCCATCCTCATGCCAAACAAAGCAAACCCGCCATTGGTCATTGATGCGGATGCTGTGCTGCCCCTTGGAATTAAAATCGGTCAGACCCCTATTTTCATCGCAGCGCCGGATAGCGCACATTTTCGACCAGTGCCTGCACCTCGCGGCCGGGTGTTGGGGTGAGAAGACTCACCACAACAATCACTATGAAACCCAACGGGAGGCCGAATATGCCTGCGGCGACATCGTGGATGCCAAACCACTTGTCCATGTCGAAGAAACGGAGGCCGATCAGGTAGAACAAGGTGACGCCAAGGCCGGTCAGCATGCCGGCGATGGCGCCCTGCGCGGTGGCGCGCTTCCAAAATATGCCCAGCACCAGCGCTGGAAAGAAGCATGAAGCGGCGATGGAGAATGCCCACGCCACCATGGACAGGATGGTGTCTGGTTTGAGCGAGGCAACATAGGCGGCAATCAATGCCACCAGGAGCAGCAGGCTTTTGGTGATGGCCATGCGACGGGCACTGGATGCCTTGCTGTCGATCATTTGATAATAAACGTCATGTGACAGCGCGTTGGCGATGGTGAGCAGCAAACCGTCTGCAGTGGACAGTGCCGCCGCCAGACCGCCGGCAGCCACCAGTCCGGCTACCACATAGGGCAGTCCGGCGATTTCAGGAGTGGCGAGCAGGATGACATCTGGGTTTAGCCATAACTCGGCCAGCTGCAGGATGCCGTCACCGTTGATGTCCTCGACGGCGACCAGCCCTACCTTGGCCCAAGAGGTAATCCATGCCGGCAATTCGTTGATGGGCGCACCGATCACGTTCTCGTACACTTCGTATTTCGCAAATACAGCATAGGCTGGCGCGGTGAAATAGAGCAGGGATATGAACAGCAGCGACCAGAATACGGATTGACGCGCCTCTCTGACCGAAGGTGTGGTGTAAAAACGCATCAGGATATGCGGCAAGGCGGCAGTGCCCACCATCAGGCAGATGGTCAGGGCGATGAAATTGATCCGGGCTGTATCGCGCCCGGCATCTGTGGCGGCAGGGAATGCCTCGGTATGGTGGGAAAGCGGTCGCGCCTTGTCCTCTGAAAATTCCTTGGCGCGTTTCAGCTGGATCTTTTCATCGCCTGATGCCACAGCCATCTTCTGGGCGAGGGCCTGCGCCCGTTGTGCATACATCGCACGCACGGCTGCCTGAGCGGGATCTGACATCAGCTCCGTCTCTCGCTGGGTGATCTGCTCGATCATGCTGCCATAGGCTATCTGCGGGATCGGCACATGGGTGACCTTGTATGAGATGAACACCACTGGGATGAGGTATGCCGTGATGAGAATGATGTATTGCGCCACCTGGGTCCAGGTCACGGCGCGCATTCCGCCAAGTAAGGAACAGATCAGGATGCCGCCCAGTCCGACGAATACACCGATTTCGAAGCTGATGCCCAGGAAGCGGCTGGTGATGATGCCGACGCCGTATATCTGTGCCGTAACGTAGGTGAATGAGGCCAGAATCGTTCCGGCCACAGCCAGTGTGCGGGCGGTATGCCCGCCGTAGCGGGCGCCGATGAAGTCGGGGATGGTGAACTGACCGAACTTGCGCAGGTAGGGTGCTAAGAACAGCGCCACAAGCACATAGCCGCCGGTCCAGCCCATGATGAACGCCAGCCCGTCATATCCCTTGGCATACAATGTTCCCGCCATGCCGATGAAGGATGCGGCGGACATCCAGTCGGCACCCGTCGCCATGCCATTGAACAGCGCGGGAACGCGCCGGCCAGCGACATAGTATTCAGTGACATCGGAGGTGCGGGTCAGGATGCCAATGCCGGCGTAAAGGAGGATAGTGGCGGACATGAAAGTCCATCCAATCCATTGCTCAGGCATACCCATGTACTCGGCCACCGCTAGGGCAAGCACGAACATCACGAAAGCGCCGGTATAGACGCTGTAATAACGGAACAGGTTAAGCAGATAACCGCGTCCCATGCCCGTGCCGTTCAGCAGGTTAGGCCTTGCATGGCACATAGAGCCTGACGTAGCGCCGCCAGACCCAGCCAGAGCCAGAAAAGCAGAAAGAATGTCAGGAACGGAATATGGGCATCGAGGATGAAACGCGGCGTGATGGCGCGCACTGCCCTGACTGCGGGGCCCGTAACGATCTGGAACAGCTTATAGACCAGATTGTCGTGACGATATTTTCCGGCGAGCAGTGCCAGCAACCCCTGGCCGAGCAGGGCAAGGCCCGCGACCTCGACGAGGATACGCAAAATGGAAACCAGTTGGATTTCGAAAGGCATGTCAAACTCCTTAAGCAGCCTAGCATTTTACCCGTAACCACCTGAAAATGACTGACCTTCAATTTCATAACCCTATGCGCCATGAACTACGACAAACTTCGCTATAACCTGCGTGCCCTGCTGTTTGAATGGCTTCGCCAGCCAGACCGCGCCATGGCGGCATATGCAGCGTGTTTTCGTGCCGATCCTGAGGATGCGCGTGCAGCGCGCAGCATCGGTTGGATATTGTCCGAAAAGAAACGTTGGGTAGAGGCTGCGCCCTGGTTCGAAAAGGCGGTAACGATTGTTCCCGACGATGCGAACACCTGGTTCAACTTGGGTTATGTGCGCGAACAGATGGGCCATGCCACCGACGCGATGGTCGCGTTTAACCATGCGGTCAAAGAAAACCCAAAACACGACCGTGCCTGGTATGGCATAGGCATGATTCATGCACAGGCCGGAGATCACCCGGCTGCGGCGGCTGCCTTGGCGCATGCGGCGGAGTTGCAGCCTATGAATGGCGAGGCATGGTATGCGCTGGGCATGGCGCATTACCACAGTCATCATCCAGATGCGGTGGAAAAGGCCATTCGCCATTGCGTCATCCATGATCCCAAGACGGCTCGCCGCCTCATCCAGGACGCTGAACGCGCCGACATGCTGCCTCTGCTCTCATCCTGATGTCTTCTAAACAAAAACGGCCCGCATAAGCGGGCCATTTTTGTAGCCACCCTAAGGCGGCGTACTGTGCAGATCAGGCTGCGTTGGTGTTGATATCGCTCTCCAAGTTGGGGTAGCGCACATGGTCAACCAGATCCGTGATTTCCTGGCTTGGCGCCTTGGAGATCAGAGAGCCGATGATCACGCCCAGGAAGCCGGCAGGCAGACCGAAGATGCCGGCGGAGATGGGCTTGATGGCGAACCACTCGTTGGCTGCGACGCCACCGAAGAAGTCGTAGGTCATGAACATGTAGTACATGCACATGCCCAGACCAGCCAACATCCCGATAACGGCGCCCAGATAGTTGGCACGCTTCCAGAACACGCCCAAGACCAGGGCGGGGAAGAAGGCCGACGCCGCCAGCGAGAATGCCGCGCCTACCAGGAACAGGATGTCGCCCGGTTTCAGCGAGGTCACATAGGCCGCCAGGATAGCCACTACCAGGAGCAGCATTTTTGAAACGGTCAGGCGACGCACGGTGGATGCGTGCGGGTCGATCATCTTGTAGTACACGTCGTGCGACAAGGCTTTGGCGATGGTCAGCAGCAGGCCGTACGCAGTGGATAGCGCTGCCGCCAGACCGCCGGCGGCCACCAGGCCCGCGATCACATAGGGCAGGCCGGCGATTTCCGGCGTGGCCAGCACGATCAGGTCGGTACCGATGGTGATTTCGGCCAACTGGATCAGACCGTCCTTGTTCATGTCCACGATCTTCATCAGGGTCGAGTCCACTGCCTGCCAGTTCTGTACCCAGGCGGGGAGCGCTGAGAAGGATGAACCGACCAGGTCGTGGTAGACCGTGTACTTGGCCAGCACTGCCAGGGCAGGCGCGGTGAAGTACAGCAGGAAGATGAAGAACAGCGACCAGAACACCGATTTGCGCGCGTCACGCACCGAGGGGGTGGTGTAGTAGCGCATCAGGATGTGCGGCAGGGAGGCAGTACCCACCATCAGGCAGAGCACCAGGGCGATGAAGTTGTTGCGCTTGTCGTCGGAGGCCTTCTTGTCCTCGGCCTTGGCCTTGGCGACAGCTTCCGGCGTCGGGGTTTCGCCCTTGTCGGCAGATTCCTTCATCAGCTTTTTCTCGGCGCCCTTGCCGGAGAATGGCTGGGCATGGGCTGCGATGGCACCGGACTTGGCCTTGGCGCCTTTCTCGGCACCCGACCACTTGGCCTTCAGCTTGTCGATGTTAGCCGGGAAGTCCTTGAGTTCCTTCTCGGCGGCGACGATGGCCTTGGCATCCGGAGTCGGCGCGGCCTTCAGATCGGCCAGTTTCTGTTCGACCTTGCCCTTCTGTTCAGCGTGGAAAGCGGCGCCATTGCCGGCTTTGACCGCATCATCCAGGGTCTTGATCTTGTCGCCCCATTCCTTGGCCTTCTCCTTGTGGATGGCACGCACAGACATTTCGGCGGTGCCTAGGACGGAGGTCGGATCGTTAAGCTCCTTTTCCTTGGCGGTCACCTTTTGCAGGGCCTGGCCATAGGCGACTTGCGGGATGGGGTTGCCGGTGATGTTCACCGACAGCCATACCACCGGGATCATGTAGGCGATGATCAGGATGATGTACTGGGCGACCTGGGTCCAGGTCACCGCACGCATGCCACCGAGGAAGGAACACACCAGGATGCCGGCCAGACCGACATAGACGCCGATCTCGAACTCGAGGCCGGTGAAGCGGCTGGTGATCAGGCCAACGCCGTAGATCTGCGCAATCACATAGGTGAACGAGCAGATGATGGCAGCGATCACGCCGATGGTGCGTGGCAAGTGGCCGCCATAGCGGGCGCCAAGGAAGTCAGGAATAGTGAACTGGCCGAACTTGCGCAGGTAGGGCGCCAGGAACAACGCCACCAACACATAGCCACCGGTCCAACCCATCACGAAGGCCAAACCGTCATAGCCAGCGGCATACAGCGTGCCGGCCATGCCGATAAACGACGCGGCGGACATCCAGTCCGCGCCCGTGGCCATGCCGTTGAAGAAGGCAGGCACACGGCGGCCGGCGACATAGTATTCCGATACGTCGGCAGTCTTGGACATGACACCGATGCCGGCGTACAGGCCGATGGTGGCGGCCAGGAAGATGTAACCGAGCATCTGGCTGGACATCCCCATCTGTTCAAAGATGGCCAGGGCGATAACAAAGGCGATGAAACCGCCCGTATAAAGGGTGTAATACTTCTTCAGTTGATTGAAGAATGCCGCGTTGGCAGAGATTGCGTTCGCCATGTCAGTCGTCTCCTTCGTGTACGCCGTATTCCTGATCGAGCTGGTTCATACGCCTGGCGTAGTACCAGATGACAGCGACATAGATGATCAGCGAGCCTTGTGCGCCCATGTAAAAGGCGAACGGAAAACCGGCGAGGGTGAATTCGTTGAGATCCCTGGCGTACCAGATCACCACGAATGTCACCACAAACCAAATGGCGAGCAGGACTGAGGTGAGCCTCAGGTTTTTGCTCCAATACTCTCGATGCTTGTCTGTTAGTTGCATAGTCTCTCTCCAGCAAACGGTTGGTTTGTAACGTACCCGAATATCCAGATGGAAATGACAGGTTCCTGCATACTATAGGAGCATGCTTACATATTCCTTACAGTTTGCGGCCATCATTTCTGCGTTACTGATATGCACATCCAATCGGTACCGGGTCTGATCCATGACTCCGACCTTGGAATCCATACCAGGCCACGCCTCGCCTCGCCCATGAAATTCTTGGCGGACTGAAAGGAAATCGTGCCTCAATTTTGCTGAGTCGCCCAGCAATACGATTGTTCAAGGTCTTGGAGCGAACGGTAATGCTTGGAGTGCGCATCCTTGGCCAGCGGCAAAGCCACCAACAACAATTGGGCTGTGGCCAGGGCATCCGCCAGGGCCGAATGTCGGGAAAAGTTACCGATCTCGAAATGGCTGGTCCAGTCATCGAGGGAGCGATATTTGTGCCGCCACTGCGGCAAAATTCCGGGCATGAGGTAGGCTAGGTCTAGCCAAGGGTGGCTAAAATTCAACCCCAGATGGTCACGCAACGCCCGCGCAATCAGAGTGCGATCAAAGGTCACATGAAAGGCGATCAGCGGCGAGGCACCCATAAATTCAAGGAAATCAAGCAAGGCATCCGCAGGCATCAGCCCTTCCCGCTGCGCCTCACCGCTAATGCCGTGGATGAGGATGTTGGCCCGACTACTGGCCTGATCTTGGCGCAAAATCACCTCAAAGCTTTGTGCCAGATCAATGCGCCCACCCACCACCGCCACGGCACCAATGGCGATCAAGCGATCTTTCTGCAGATTCAGGCCGGTGGACTCGACATCGACCACAACATAGCGAGCCTCGGCAAATGGACGCCGCAAATCCTCATCCTGCTGTGACCGCCACGCCGCCAGGCGTTGCTGCTGCACCGGCAACAATTCCACATCGCTCCATCGACGGCGGAGCCTGTCAAAAAAGCCACTCATACTCGGTAGTCCAGAGACAGCCGCGACTGGATCTTGCGCGCCTGACGAAAAGACTCCTTGAGGATGCGCCGATCAAGGTCATTGAGCTGATCAGGGTTAATATGGTTATCCATTGTCTCGCCGGCCAAGTTCTCCTCATGTTGCCGACGCAGCCGCAACAGTTGCAAGAAGAAGAAGCTGGAGATCCAGGCCTCCACCTCCGTAGTAGCAATATTGAGCGGCCCGGCAGCAGCTCGCAGTCGCGCCGCCGTTCCACTCGCATCGGACCCAACCGTCAGCGCAAAGATGCGTGCCGCATCAACAAAAGGTGTCGTTCCGTTAAGTTTAAGGTCGAGCGTAGCGGGATGTTCACCCGAGTCAGAAGTCACTACGAAATCACGCACCAATCCAAGGGGTGGGCGATTGCGTAGAGCATTGGCAGCCATCTGATGCAAGAAACGCGGTGCATTACGGGCATAGGCTACCAACCAAGCACGCAGCTCAACGGCGAGTAATTCCTCACCGATCAGGGGTCGAAAATCAAAAAAGATACTTGCGTTGAGCAAGGCATCGGGGGCGCCTGAATCTATCCAGTTCGCGAAAGTGGCTTTCCACTCATCCAGTGTCAGGCACCAATTTGGATTACTCGCCATCACCTGGCCTTGGCAAAGCGGAAAACCGCAGGCATCAAGGGCCCGATTGATGCGCTCAGCCAGCGCCAGCAGATGGTTGCGGATTGTCTCCAATTCGACTCCATCGACCGGGATGAAAATCAATCCATTATCTTGATCCGTGCTAAGGGTCTGTTCCAGACGACCTTCCGAACCAAAGGCCAGCCAACAGAAACGATACGGATAGCCTTCGCCACACTCGATCTCAATGACGCGCTGTGTCAACAAGTCATTAAGGATCGAAATGATCTGCGTGAGTTGCTCCGAGCCCAGCCCCTGCGCCAGCAGGTTGTGCCCCAGTTGGCGGATATCTTCGGCAAAGTGTTTCAGATCCTCAATGCAAATAGCCGAGCGAATGGCCGCCGAGATCTGGGTCACGCCGATGCGCTGCAATGAAAAAAGATCCTTCTCGGAGATCACTCCCGTCACCCGCCCCTGTTCGGCCACCAAAACATGACGAAAACCATGCTTGGCCATCAACAAAGCGGCCTCAAAAGCATGAGCCGATGGCGGCAGGGTCATTGGATCGGGCGTCATTACGGCCCGGATCGGAGTGCTCAATGGCAAACCAGGAAGGATCACGCGTCCGATCAGGTCGCGCACACTGAACACGCCGAGCGGATGCAGGGCCTCATTCGCGACCACAATTGCGCTAATTTTTTGCACCTGGATCATCTGCAGGGCCTCACCCAGCGGGGTCTCCGGGGCACAGGTCACTGGGGCGCGACGCGCTAGACTCGACAACGGGCTGTGCATGGATTGCCGTTCATTGCTGGAGGCCGCATAAACAGCCTGAATGCTGCGCTGCGACTGATCCAACAGGTTAGCAATGCGCTCCGTGCAGAATCGTGCGAAAGGCTGCGAGCGCTGTAACAGACTGCGGAAATCGTCCGCGTCTAGTTCATAGGCAAAGACATCCCCTTGGGCACGGAAGGTCGATACCACCGGACGGCCGCTTAACACCGCACCAATCGGAAAGGCCTCGCCTTCATGCAGCTCCAGCCAGATCGCCTCACCACTCTCACCAACGACGCGCCCCTGCTTGATGATTAGAATACGCTCCGAGGGGCCATCCGACGGCGCCAGCAAAACCTCACCCTTATGGTAATAGGCCAGCGACAAGTGGTTGGCGAGCCAGAGCAAATCAGCCTCTGCCATCTTATCGAATGGAGCAAACCGAGACAGGTGCTGAGTTGTCGCGTCAATGAGGGAGTTAGAACCCACCATACATTCCTCCTCTTTCAGATTTCATCTCACAACGGCAGGCGCACCTCAATTCGCAGGCCACCACCAGGGGCGTCACCAAGCGTAATCTGGCCTTGGCAGAGCTGAATAATCTCGCGCACGATCGCCAAACCCAGACCACTCCCCGGAATCTCGTTCCCTGCCAAACGGTAAAACCGCCGGAACACCTTCTCTCGCTCCAAAGCCGCAATACCGGGCCCCGTATCGGAGACAGTAAATATCGCCCAACCCACTTCCTGCCGCAGGGCCACATCCACCCGCCCCCCCGAGGGGGTATAGCGCACCGCATTGTCGATCAGATTACTGATCAGAACATGAAGAGGTTCCACATGGCCGAGCAAAGAAACAGGCTCACTCGCGATCAGTCCTAAATCCACCTTGTGCGCGTCAGCGACGGTGGAAAAATCCGCTATCACTCGCTTAACCAATGCTTCCAAGTCTAAGGATACCCGCTCGGCCTGTGCCTCTGGCTCCAGTCGCGTCATAGCCAGAAGTTGACCGACCAAATGAGTCGCCCGATCAATTCCCCCCTGCAATCGCGACAGGGCCTTTTGACGATCGGTCTCGCTCACAGCCCGCGCCGCCACCTGAGCTTGCAATTTGAGCGCCGTCAATGGGGTGCGCAATTCATGTGCCGCATCCGCCACAAAACGCCGCTGCAGGGAGATAGCCCTGTCCAATCGCAATAGCAGGGCATTCAGCGCCTCTCCCAAGGGACGAATCTCTTCCGGAGCAGAGGCCATATCGATAGGGTGCAACTTAGTCATATCACGCACAGTGATTTCCCGCCGCACCTGTTCAAGTGGCGCCAGAGCACGCACCACCGCCATCCAGATCATAAAACCCAAGCCAGCAACCAAAATAGCCAGCGGCAACAACAACCAGTTTGCCATGCGTGCATAGGCAAGAACCCGGTTGGCCTTGGGCGAGCCTACCTGAATCGTTAACCCACTTTTGTACAAGGTATAGGTGCGCCACTCCTCACCAGCCCAAGTAACGACCGAAAAACCATCCGGTTGTCGTGGCAACGCCACATCCGGACGCGAGGCATAAACCAGTTTAGATCGCTCCCAGATCTGGCTTACAAAACGACCTTGATCCTGATTATCATCCTCTTCGCCCGCTGGCTCGACCCCGTGCCGCATGATCGCGTGCGCTACCTGTTCCAAAGTGTAGTCGCGAGTCTTGTTAAAACCGCTCCAGGTAAGGCTATAGGTAATCAGACTAACCAGCAGCCCCATCAATAATAAGGAGGTTATCTGCCAAATCAGCAATTGACGGCGGATTGAATTCATGGAGCCACGATCTTGTAACCAACCCCCCGCACATTGCGGATCCACTCACCACCCAGTTTGCGGCGCAGGTTATGCAAATGCACCTCAATGGCATTACTGGAGATTTCCCCATCCCAACCGTACAGGCAATCCTCCAGTGACTCTCGCGATACCACAGTACCAGGTCGGGTCAGCAGGGCCTCTAGCAGCGCGAACTCACGCTGCGACAAGGCAATCGCCTGACCCGACAGAGTCACTTCGCGTCGATCCGGATCCAGACAAAGCTCGCCTAGGCGCATCTCACCCGGCCCCCGACCGCTGTGTCGGCGCAACAAGGCCCGCACCCTGGCGACAAGCTCGTCAAGATCAAAGGGTTTTACCAGATAATCGTCCGCACCCAAATTAAGGCCAGCCACGCGATCCGCCACAGCGTCCCGCGCCGTGACAATCAACACGGGCAATGTATGCTCAGCCTGACGCAGATGTTTAAGCACGGCCAACCCATCCTGACGCGGCAAACCGATATCCAGCACCAGCAAGGCATAGCCGCCGGTTTTCACAGCCAATTCAGCGGCAGCACCGTCCCGTGCCCAGTCCACCACAAAGCCGGACTGCCGCAAGCCAAGCTGCATGCTCTCGCCAATCATCGGGTCATCTTCAGCCAGTAACAGCTTCATCGCTATCCGTTTCTGTCACCTCAATAAATTCGCCAGGTTGCCGCAAGCATCCATACCCTTGATGGAGGAGCCAAGCGAAGGCGCTCCAGGTGGACTCATTATGCCGCGTCCATAAAAAAACGGGGCTTGCGCCCCGTTTTCATGCAGCGAAAACCAGAATTACTTCTTGGCAGCCGGAGCAGCAGCAGCCGGAGCAGCAGCAGCCGGAGCAGCAGCAGCCGGAGCAGCAGCAGCCGGAGCAGCAGCCTTATCTTCTTTCTTAGCCTTCTTAGCCTTCTTATCAGCCGGAGCAGCAGCAGCGGCCGGAGCAGCAGCGGCCGGAGCAGCAGCAGCCGGAGCAGCAGCAGCCGGAGCAGCAGCCTTATCAGCAGCTTGAGCAGAAGCGATCATGGAAACAGCAGCCAGGATGGCGAACAGGGTACGGGTCATTTTAAATCTCCTTGAATAGGGCATGCTCGCAACACCGCGAGTGCACGCATTCTGGTACAGCTAAAATTAAGACCGCATTAAGATCAGCGACTTATTAAAATTATTTTTGTGTGTCCAGAAAAAACCCCGCCGCAGCGGGGTTTTTTAGTGTTACTGGTTGATCTGGATCAGAAACCCATGTCACCCATACCGCCCATGCCACCCATACCAGGGTTCATGTCCGGAGCACCACCCTTTTTGTCTTCCGGAAGATCGGCCACCATGCAATCAGTGGTCAGCATCAGGGAAGCCACAGAAGCGGCATTTTGCAAAGCAATGCGGGTGACCTTGGTCGGATCCAGCACGCCCATTTCCATCATGTCGCCATAGATGCCCGTGCCGGCGTTGTAGCCATAGTTACCCTTACCGGACAGCACCTTATTGACCACCACGGAGGCCTCTTCGCCACAGTTGTTGACGATCTGGCGCAGCGGTTCCTCGATAGCACGCAAGACAATCTTGATGCCTGCGTCTTGGTCATGGTTGGCACCCTTAAGCTTGGTAATGGCGGAACGGGCACGCAACAGGGCGACACCACCGCCGGGGACAATACCTTCCTCGAC
>SXRG01000011.1 GCA_005793645.1 Burkholderiales bacterium | reverse complement strand
CCCCAGGCCAGGCCGATTTCGGCGGCGAGGTGGAGCGCGTGCGGGGCATGGTGGACGGCGTGCTGCTGCTGGTCGATGCGGTCGAAGGGCCGATGCCGCAGACGCGTTTCGTGACCAAGAAGGCGCTGGCGCTGGGTCTGCGTCCCATCGTTGTGGTCAATAAGGTGGATCGCGATGGTGCTGATGCTGAAAATGCGGTGAACCTGACCTTTGACTTGTTCGACAAATTAGGTGCGACCGACGAGCAGATGGACTTCCCTGTCATCTATGCCTCTGCCCTCAACGGCTGGGCGGTGTCAGATATGAACGCGCCGCGCGTCGATATGAAGTCCTTGTTCGAGATTGTGCTTAAACATGTGCCAGCGCCATCCATCATTGAAAACGCGCCGCTGCAACTGCAAATCTCGGCGCTCGATTATTCGTCCTATGTTGGCCGTATCGGCGTTGGTCGTATCAAGCAGGGCATCATTAAGACCGGCCAACAGGTGTTGGTTGGTTTTGGTACCGAAGAAGAAATGCGCGAACACGAGCGCACCCCGATCAAGGCTAAGGTGGGCCAAGTGTTTGGCTATCAGGGCCTGAACAAGATCGAGCTGGATGAAGGCCAGGCTGGTGATATTGTGCAGATCACCGGGATCGAAGACCTGGTGTTGGGCGCGACCATTACCGATCTTGAGCAGCCACAGATCCTGCCGCTGCTGAAAATTGATGAGCCGACCCTGTCAATGCAGTTCATGGTCAACTCTAGCCCGCTGGCCGGTACCGAGGGTAAGTTTGTCACCAGCCGTCAGATCCGCGACCGCCTGCACAAGGAACTCTTAACCAATATGGCGCTGCGCGTTCATGACACCGATGAATCCGATGTGTTTGATGTGTCGGGACGCGGTGAATTGCACTTGTCGATTCTGATTGAAACCATGCGTCGCGAAGGCTTTGAGATGGCCGCAGGGCGTCCGCGCGTGGTCAAAAAGATCGTTAATGGCGAAGAGTTTGAGCCGTTTGAACAGTTGACTGTCGATGTTGAAGAAGGCCATCAAGGCGCGGTTATGGAATCCTTGGGCTTGCGTCGTGGCGATTTGGTGGACATGGTTCCGGACGGCCGTGGCCGTGTGCGCATCGAATACCGCATCCCGGCGCGTGGCCTGATTGGTTTTCAGGGCGAATTTATGAACATGACGCGCGGCACCGGCCTGCTGAGTCATGTGTTTGACGAGTATGCCCCGGTGCGTGACGGTGGTGTGGCTGAACGGCGCAACGGCGTGCTGATTTCGCAGGAAAATGGTGAGGCCGTGGCCTATGCCTTGTGGAAGCTGCAAGATCGTGGCCGTATGTTCGTCAACCCCGGCGACAAGCTGTACGAGGGTATGGTGATTGGAATCCACTCGCGTGAGAACGATCTCGTCGTCAATCCGGTTAAGGGTAAGCAACTGACCAATGTGCGTGCATCCGGAACGGATGAGGCGGTGCGTCTGGTTCCGTCTATCGCCCTGACCTTGGAATCGGCCATTGAGTTTATCGCTGATGATGAATTGGTTGAGATCACACCAAAGACCATTCGTATCCGTAAGCGTTATCTGGACGAACACGAGCGCAAGCGGGCATCGCGAGGGGGTATTTGATGTTTTTGCAGCACCACGATCATGCACACATGCGTGCTGTGACAGATGCGCTGATTTTCGATACAGATCTTACGCATTTCGAGCGTGATGTGATCGAGGCCTCACACAACTACGCCGTGCTGGTTGATTTTTGGGCCGACTGGTGTGGCCCTTGCCACGCCCTGTCGCCGATCTTGCAACGCGTGGTCCCGGGCTACGAAGGACGGGTGCGTCTGGCCAAGGTGGAGACGGACGAGGATGAAAACATGAAGTTGGCGGGCCGCTATGGTTGCCGGGGTTTCCCGACAGTACTAATGTTCGTCAAGGGGGTCGAGGTGGCGCGGTTCCATAGCGCCAAACCGGAGACCTTTGTGCGCCAGTTCATCGAGGAACACCTTCCGGCCTAATCCTCAGCCGCAGGGTGGCCAGATTAGATCTGACTGCCGGTGCGTAAAAAGCGTGGCCCCTTGCGTGTTTTCAAAACCCTGCGCCAACGGGTTCCAGCGTCAGTCTGGGGGCAGGAATGACATCAGGTTCAATTAGACTCATGCCTCATTTCCAAAATAGCAGACGAGGCAGATAAAAGAGGCGAATGAGAAAGGTGCAGACGAAAAAACCGGCCCGAAGGCCGGTTTTTTATTGCTGTGTGCCGATATTACTTGGCAGCGGGAGCAGCAGCCGGGGCAGCAGCCGGAGCAGCAGCATCAGCGGGGGCAGCAGCCGGAGCAGCGGCATCAGCGGGGGCAGCAGCCGGAGCAGCAGCTTCTTCCTTCTTGCCACAAGCGGACAAGGACAGGGCCAGCAGGAGAGCGGCGAACAGAGCAGAGATCTTCATGAGTATTCCTTCTTACGGGGTTTTTAAAGTAAAGTCCGATCAGTTCACACTGATCTTGACGGCGTGATTTTAGCGTTTCTGGTTTGCTTTGCAAGGGTATTCAAGTGTTTTGCATGAATTTTTTCTTGCGTTAGGAGTAAGAGGGTTGTAAGGCCGGTTGCAATGGGCTCCAACGGCCGGAACGGGGCGTTGGAAAATCAGGAGAGATACTCCAGCCAGCCGGCGCAGAACCAGTCGTGCAGTCGGGGCATGGTCGTCCCAGTGATGGCGTCACCGGCGAGTGAGCGGTGATCGGCCAGAGCCACTAAAGTTGGGTATTCGGCCGGGCAGGGGCGGATCTGTTCGCCATTGATAAACAGATCTTTTTTGTGCCAGAGAAGGCGGCTTCCGGGGTGCAGCCGGACGCCTTGCCGCGCGGTTTTCTGCATGAAGGCGATGAGCGAAGGGCATCGTGCGGGCGGGGTGAAGAAGATGTTGGGCTTGGGTTCGCTGAGGTAGCGGGAAATGGAGGCCTTGAGATCCCCATCAGAGTGGGCTAGGGTCCGGGCAACCCGATGTGCGATGTTGTTCAGCATAGCATCTGGAATTTGGCCCGGGTGGCGGGTTGATGTCAGATCGGGATCGTTGTAATGACCGGGGGCATCGATGCTGTCGATGAGGTGATTGAGGAACTGGATGGTCATTTCCTGGTCACTGGGTGAACGGAAACCGACTGACAAGGTCATGCATTCGCTCAAGGCCACGCCGTTATGGGCGCAGTGTGGCGGCAGGTAAAGCAGGTCGCCGGGTTCGACCTCCCAGGATTGCTCGGGCTGGAAGTCGGCCAGGATACGCAGGGGGGCGTTGGGGATCAGGCTTTGGTCTTTTTGGGTGCTAATTTCCCAACGACGACGGCCAATGCCTTGGATGAGGAAGACATCATAGGGGTCAAAATGCGGGCCGACACCCCCGCCGGGGGGGGCGAGGCTGATCATTAGATCGTCGAGCCGCGCGTAGGGGACAAAATTGAAGTGGTTCAACAGGCGGTCAGCCCCCGGATCCAGGAGATTGACGCCCTGCACCAGCAAGGCCCAATCTTTGTTAGGCAGGTCGGCCAGATCGGCCTTCGAGAAGGGGCCGAAGTCCAGTGACCAGTGGCCACGGCGGCGTTGCACCAACCGACTTTCGCCGTCTTCATGATCGGCAAAGGCGCGTAGGCGCTCCGGCGAGATGAGCTTTTCCACGCCTGGCAGGGCGTTTTTAACGAGTAATGGCTTCTTTTGCCAGTAGTCGCGAAAAAATGCACGGGGCGTGAGACCTCCCAGTAAGCGCTTAAGAGGCGGTAACTCAAGGGGTGAAGTTTGTGTTTTGGACATGGGTTGAGCCCTATAATGCGTGCCAGTAAGAAGGATGAGCCCCGTAGAACGGGATGAAGAATTTAGGTTTGGAGAGATCTAGATGTTGAAAGTGGGCGAACACGCACCAGAGTTTGAGTTGCCGGATGCCGATATGAGTCTGGTGCGTTTGGGCGATTATCGGGGTCAATCTCTCGTGGTTCTGTATTTCTATGTACGGGATAATACGCCCGGTTGTACGGCTGAGGCGATTGAGTTTAGCGATCGCGAGGCGGATTTTTCTAAGGCCGGCTGTACGGTGCTGGGCGTGTCGCGCGACGACTGCATCCGTCATAGCGAATTCCGCGATAAGTACGGCATCACCGTGCGACTCTTGGCAGATCGCGAGAGCCAGGTCTGTCGTCGCTACGGGGTGTTGCAAAATCGTGATGTGGACGGTGTCATGCGCGAGTCCGTGCAACGGTCCACCTTCGTGATCGACAAGGATGGAGTCATTCGTTACGCCCTTTATGGTGTCATCGCGAAGGGGCATGCTGAAGAAATATTGGAATGGGTGAAGGAGTTGCCATGTTGATTACGCAGAATACGGTGGTGTCCCTGTCTTATCGTCTGGCGACGATGGATGACGCGTTGCTGGAGGAGGCGGAGGTCGACACGCCGGTGGAATATTTGCACGGCGGCTACGACGGCATCTTCCCTAAGGTGGAGGCAATGCTGGAAGGTCAAGGAATGGGGGCTGAGTTGGATGTTGTTCTCGAACCGGTTGATGCGTTTGGGGACTATGATGCCGACCTGCTGAGGCTTGAGGCCTTGAGTGAGTTCCCGGCCGAGGTTGAGGTAGGTATGCAGTTTGAGGCCCCTGTCGGCGACAGTGGGCATCTCGGTGTTTTTACCGTGACGGATATTGCAGACGACAAGGTGGTGGTGGATGGCAACCATCCATTGGCCGGGCAACGCTTGCATCTGAGTTGTCGCGTGATGGGGGTGCGAGCGGCACTTCCGGAAGAGGTTGCTCATGGTCATATTCATGGTCCTGACGGCCACCACAACGATCATTAATTAAGCGGGATCCGATGTATCATGAAAACCACTTATCTGGATTTTGAACAGCCCATCGCCGAACTGGATGCAAAGATTGAGTCGCTGACCGAGATGATCGGGAGTGGTGTGGATGTCTCCGGCGAGGTTGCGCAGTTGCGCAAGAAGAGCGCGGCCTTATCCAAGTCGATTTACAGCAAGCTCAGTGCTTGGCAGATCTCGCAGGTGGCGCGCCACGCGCAGCGTCCGTACACGCTGGACATCATCGCAGCCCTGTTCACGGAGTTCGAAGAGTTGCACGGAGATCGCGCCTATGCCGACGATCCGGCGATCGTCGGCGGTATGGCCCGTTTCGAGGGCGCGCCGGTGATGATTATCGGCCACCAGAAGGGTCGCGACACCAAGGAGCGCCAATACCGTAATTTTGGCATGCCGCGTCCGGATGGCTATCGCAAGGCCCTGCGCCTGATGCGTCTGGCAGAAAAATTTCAGGTTCCGGTGTTGACCTTCATTGACACACCAGGCGCCTATCCCGGCATCGACGCTGAGGAGAGTGGCCAGTCCGAGGCTATCGCGCGCAACCTGTATGTCATGGCTGAATTGAAAACCCCCATTATCTGCACCGTGGTGGGCGAGGGTGGCTCCGGCGGTGCGCTGGCCATTGGTGTAGGTGATGTGGTGCAAATGCTGCAATACGCCACCTATTCGGTCATCTCGCCGGAGGGTTGCGCCTCGATCCTATGGAAGGATGCCGGCAAGGCCTCGCTTGCGGCAGATGCGCTGAGTATCACGGCGCTCAAACTGAAGCCCCTGGGCTTGGTTGATCAGGTGGTACCCGAGCCTTTGGGCGGGGCGCATCGTGACCTTGATCTGGCCATGGAAAACTTGCGCAAGTCTTTGCGCGCGGCCCTGGATCTGGTCAGCGAATTGTCCCTGCCGCAATTGCTTAACCGTCGCTACGAGCGTCTGATGAGCTACGGTAAGTTCAAGGAAACGCGCCGCGCCTGATGGAATGGGCCGGGCTTGCGACGCATGTGGCCGCGTTTCTGCGTGCTCGGCGCGATCAGCGTACGGCGCAGGGGAGGTGGCGGCTTTGTGTGGCCTTTTCTGGTGGGCTTGATTCCACGGTCTTGTTGCATTGCCTGACGGGTTTGCGTGCCCCGCTGGGTTTTGAATTGACCGCCCTCCATGTCCATCACGGCCTGCGTCCGGAGGCCGATGCCTGGGCCGAGCATTGCGCGGCCCAGTGCGCCGATCGGGCCGTTCCCCTGACGATCGAACGGGTGGTGATCGTCTCCGACGACAAGGGCCTTGAGGCTGCCGCTCGCGACGCGCGTCGGAAAGTCTTTGCCGTTCAAGAGGTTGATGCCATTGTGTTGGCCCAACATCGGGATGACCAGGCCGAGACGCTTCTCTTTCGACTCCTGCGTGGGGCCGGAACGCGGGGCCTTTCCGCCATGCGGGCGGTGACGCCCAGCACTGCGGGGCCCGCCCTTTGGCGCCCTTTTCTGGATATTCCGCGTACGGAAATCCGGGCCTATGCCGAGGCACAGGCCCTGCGTTGGATTGACGATCCCAGTAATGCCAACCTCATCCATACCCGCAATTTTCTGCGCCTCACAATTTTGCCGGCCCTTGCGGCCCGTTTCCCAGCGGTTAATGCCATCCTCGCCCGCACGGCGGAGCAATTGGCTGAAGATGCCACGCTTCTTGATGCGTTGGCGATGCAGGATGCCGAGGGTGCATGTGATGCCATCGGAGGTTTGTCTTGTGCTCGGCTCGTGGCCCTGACGCCGGCGCGGGCGCGCAACCTGTTGCGTGGCTGGCTGGCCCGATCCGGTGTATTCATTGACCGCGCTCGTCTCGATGATCTGCTGAGGCAGGCCCTCGCTGCGCCGGATGCGCATCCGGAGATCCGCATCGGTGAACGGCATCTGAAGCGTAGCCGGGGCTTTTTACACTGGGCGTGAGATCAGGCCGGCGGCAATCCGTTCGGCGATCCGACTGCGGCCATCGGCATGCGGAAACAGTCGTTGGGTCAAGGTGAGCCTCAGCGACTGGGTTATCAGGATGTGGCAGGCGCGTTGGTGGCTGATGGCGTCCAGATGACGCATTTCCAATGCGGTGATCTCTTCCGTACTGACGGACTCGGATAGGTGACGAATCGCGCCCTGATCGCGAACAACAACCGCCTGCCCGGCGTGCAGATGCACATCGGAAACCGACTCAGCGAGCCAGGTTTCAAGGCGTTGCTCGATTTTTATGGCCGATTTATAGCCTTACGCATAGTGAAGGGCAAGTCGTAAGTGACCGTTTCTGCTATCATTCTGCGCCTTCCGAACCGATCCGGTTCGGGCCCTTTTTTATTCCTCAGGAGCAGTCACGTGGCTATCGAACGCACTTTTTCCATCATTAAACCCGACGCCGTTGCCAAAGATGTGGTCGGCAAGATTTATTCCCGTTTTGAGACCAATGGCCTGAAGATTATTGCTTCCAAAATGAAGCACCTGTCACGCCGGGAGGCTGAGGGTTTTTATGCTGTACATAAGGGCCGCCCGTTCTTTAACGATCTGGTCGAGTTCATGATCTCCGGCCCGGTGATGCTCCAGGTGCTGGAAGGCGAGGGTGCCATCGCCAAGAACCGCGAACTGATGGGCGCAACCGATCCGAAAAAGGCCGAGCCGGGCACTATTCGTGCGGATTTTGCTTCCAGCATTGACGCTAACGCCGTGCATGGCTCTGACGCGCCGGAAACCGCAGCGGTTGAGATTGCCTATTTCTTCGCGGCGAGCGAGATCTATTCCCGTTAATGTTCGCTCCGGCCCCGGTCAATCTTTTAGATTTCGATCTACCCGGACTCGTTGCATGGTTTGAGTCCATTGGCGAGAAGCCCTTTCGCGCCCGTCAGGTGATGCGCTGGTTGCATCACTTCGGTGCGGACGATTTCGGGCAGATGACTGATCTGGCCAAGACCCTGCGCGTCAAGCTTGAGTCGTTGGCGTGCATCGCCCCGCCTGTTCTGGTGGCGGGGCAGGATTCTTCCGACGGTACGCGCAAATGGGCGCTCGAGGTTGGGGTGAACAACCGCGTCGAGACCGTCTTTATCCCCGATGGCGAGCGCGGTACGCTGTGCGTGTCCACGCAGGTGGGCTGCGCATTGGAGTGCCGGTTTTGTTCGACCGGGCAACAGGGCTTCAACCGTAATTTGGCCACGGCTGAGATCATCGGCCAGTTGTGGTGGGCCAATCGTGCGATGGGCCGCGACCCTAAGGGTGATCGGCTTATCAGTAATGTGGTGCTAATGGGTATGGGTGAGCCCTTGCTTAATTACGACAATACCGTGCGGGCGTTACAGCTGATGCTGGATGATTACGCCTACGGTCTGTCGCGGCGGCGGGTGACGGTGTCCACCTCCGGTATCGTGCCGGCGATGGATCGTTTGGGTCAGGATTGTCCGGTGGCGCTGGCCGTGTCGCTGCATGCACCCAACGATCGTCTGCGTGACGAGTTGGTGCCGATCAACCGGAAATATCCGCTCAAGGAACTGATGGCGGCCTGTGGACGGTATCTCGAATTTGCGCCGCGCGATTTCATTACCTTTGAATATGTGATGCTGGACGGCATTAATGATAGTGACGCGCATGCCCGCGAGTTGCTTGCGTTGGTGCGCGAGGTGCCGTGTAAGTTTAATCTGATTCCGTTCAATCCCTTCCCGAATACGGCATATAAGCGCTCGCCGGCCACTCGGGTGCGTGCGTTTTCGTCTCGGCTACAGGAGGCGGGTATCGTTACCACTACGCGAAAGACGCGCGGCGAGGATATCGATGCGGCCTGCGGGCAGTTGGCAGGCAAGGTGGAAGACCGGTCGCGGCGCGTGGAACGCCGCCTGGGCGTGGCTTGAGAATTGAAAGGAGGGCAGGATGGCGAGTGCTGCAATGATCATTGAGGGCTGTGGTAAACGCCTGAGCGAGGCGCGTGCCGTGAAATTATTGTCGGTGGCTGAGGTGGCCGGACAGCTTAAGTTTGGTATCCGTCAGATTGAGGCCATGGAGGCCGAGGATTGGGATTATTTTCCCGCGTCGGCGACACTGCGTGGTTTTCTGCGTGCGTATGCCCAGCATCTTGGCCTGGACTCCGCTAGCCTCTTTGTTGAATCGGAACCGGATGTTGTCGCTGCCGATCCGCTGACGCCAGAGACAACCGGGATTCGTGTTTCTGGAAATGGTGTGCGGATCGGGTTGGTGATCCTGGTGCTTACGGCGGCCTTTTTTGCTCTGGTTATGGGGTTGTATGCGTGGTTGTCTCAAGGTGCGGATAAACCCCTGCAGGCTGAGTCTCTGACGGAGACCGTGCCCGGGGTCACAACCTCGGATACCGTTGCAATCCCTGCAGTTATTCCGGCCACGCTTGTGCCTCTTTCTGCGCCGGTTGCACCCGTGGCTTCCGAGGCCCCGGCCGCACTCCAGCCTTCGGTGCCTGCTGTTGCGGCGACTACGGGGGTAACAACGAAGGAAAGTGGGTTGGCATTTACCACAACCGCTGATGCCTGGATTGAGGTGACCGATGCGACGAATCAGCGGATTCGTCGTCTTGCACGGGTGGGTGAGCGTGTGTCCATTAAAGGGATGCCGCCGTATACATTGGTGGTGGGTAACGCCGCACATGTGAGTCTGCAATACAACGGCCGCTCTGTTGATCTCAAGCCGTTCATCGGCGAAAAGGTCGCACGCCTTAATCTGGAATAACTCCGCAGCATGATTCCGCGTCATCTCACCCGAGCAGTGAAGGTAGGCACCGTCACCGTGGGCGGTGGCGCGCCGGTGGTCGTGCAGTCCATGACCAACACCGACACAGCCGATGTCGAGGCTACCGTGACGCAGGTGGAGGCGCTCTGGCGTGCCGGTTCGGAACTGGTGCGCATTACGGTCAATAGCATGGATGCGGCGCGTGCCGTACCGATGATTCGCGAGCGGCTGGATGCGCGCGACTGCGCCGTGCCCCTGATCGGCGATTTCCATTTCAACGGTCACAAGTTGTTAAAAGCGCTGCCCGAGTGCGGTATCGCGCTGGCCAAGCTGCGCATCAATCCGGGCAATGTGGGGCATGGCAGCGCCGACCCGTTCGCGCAGATGATCGAATTTGCCGCGCGCCATGACAAGGTGGTGCGCATTGGCGTCAATTGGGGCAGTCTGGATCAGAAGCTGCTGGCGCGCATGATGGACGAGAACAATGTCCGGCCCGAACCGCTGTCCAATGCCGACCTGATGCAGGAGGCGTTGCTGACCTCGGCGATTGAATCGGCCATGCGGGCAGAGTCGCTGGGGCTTCCGGCCGACCATATCGTGCTGTCGTGCAAGCTGTCCGTTGTGCAGGATATGGTGCGTGCCTATCGTGAGCTGGCGCGGCGCTGTGATTACGCGCTTCATCTGGGACTGACCGAGGCCGGCATCGGCTCCAAGGGCATCGTTGCATCGACCGCCGCGCTGGCTATCCTGTTGCAGGAAGGTATCGGCGACACCCTTCGCGTGTCGTTGACCCCGCAGCCCGGCGAGCCGCGCACCCTGGAGGTGCAGGTGGCACAGGAAATCCTGCAGACGATGGGCATGCGCGCGTTTGCCCCGATGGTCACCGCCTGCCCCGGCTGTGGTCGCACGACCAGCACGGTGTTTCAGTCGCTGGCGAAACAGATACAGGATTGGCTGCGCGGGCAGATGCCGGTATGGCGCAACCGCTATCCGGGCGTCGAGACGATGAGCGTGGCGGTGATGGGCTGCGTGGTCAATGGCCCGGGCGAGTCAAAACACGCCAATATCGGCATCTCGCTGCCCGGCAGCAACGAAACCCCGGTCGCGCCGGTGTACGAGGACGGCGTCAAGACAGTGACCCTCAAGGGCGAGGACATCGCGGTCGAGTTTCAGGCGCGGGTCGAACAGTATGTGAAACGGAAATATGGCTAACGAAACCCTCCGCGCTGTGCGCGGCATGAACGACATCCTGCCGAATGAGATCGGTGTCTGGCAGCAGTTCGAGGCGACGGTGCGGGCGTGGCTGGCGAGTTACGGTTATCGTGAGCTGCGCACACCCATCCTTGAGCCCACGGCGCTGTTCAAGCGTGCCATCGGCGAGGTGACTGACATCGTAGAAAAGGAGATGTACACCTTTGTGGATGCGTTAAACGGCGAGTCGCTGACCCTGCGTCCGGAAGGAACGGCCTCATGCGTGCGGGCGGTGATTGAGCATAATCTGATTTATGACGGCGGCAAGCGGCTCTGGTATCAAGGCCCGATGTTCCGCCACGAGCGGCCGCAAAAGGGGCGTTATCGTCAGTTTCATCAGATCGGGGTCGAGGCGATGGGCTTTGCGGGCCCGGATACGGACATCGAACACCTGTTGATGACGGCGCGATTGTGGCGTTTGCTCGGGCTTTCGGAGGCCGTGCAACTGGAGATTAACAGTCTGGGCGGGGTCGAGTCGCGCGCCCGCCATCGCGCCAAGCTGATCGCCTATTTTGAGGCGCATCAGGATCAACTCGACGAGGATGCCAAGCGTCGTTTGCACAGCAATCCGTTACGGATTCTGGATACCAAGAACCCAGCGATGTGGACGCTGGTGGACGCTGCGCCGCAGTTGCTGGATGAACTGGACGATGCGGCCCGTGCCCATTTCGATACGGTCTGCGCCGCGTTGGATGCTGCGGGTCTGGTCTACCGCATCAATCCGCGTCTGGTGCGCGGCCTTGATTATTACAACTACACCGTGTTCGAGTGGGTGACCGATCGTCTGGGTGCCCAGGGCACGGTATGCGCTGGCGGTCGCTTTGACGGACTGATCGAACAATTGGGCGGCAAGCCCGCGCCGGCCTGCGGCTTTGCCATGGGCATCGAGCGGCTGCTGGCATTGATGGCTGAACTCGGGCAAGTTGGTACGGTGGAGGGTCCTGATTGCTACCTAGTTAATGTGGGCGAGGCCGCGACGCATATGGCGCAGACCGTAGCCGAGACCCTGCGAGAGGGCGGTCTGTCAGTGGTGTTGCACGCGGGCGGTGGCAGTTTCAAGTCGCAGATGAAAAAGGCCGATGCCAGTGCGGCGCGATATGCGATCATTCTGGGCGATGATGAGGCGGCTACCGGCGAGGTGGGCGTGAAGTCTTTGCGCGCTGCGGCGTGGGGTGATACACAGCAACAACGGGTGACGCTGCAGGGTGCAGTTGACCTGATTAAACAAGGAGTTACAAATGGCAACCTATGACCTCGAAGAACAAGAACAGATCGCGGAACTCAAGGTCTGGTGGCAGAAGTACGGCCAGTGGGTGATCGCGGCGGCAGTAGCCTTCGTTCTGGCGGTGGGGGGGGGGCGTGGCTGGAATTGGTGGCAGGAGAAGCAGGCACGCGAATCGGCGGCGTTGTTCGAGCAGGCCGTGCGGGCGCGTGCGGCCAATAATCCCGCTGCCGTCAAACAGGTCACCGCCCAGATCATGGATCAGTATGCAGGTTCGGGGTATGCCACATCGGCGGCTTGGATGGCGGGGCAGGTCAATCTGGAGGCCAACGATACCAAGAGCGCGTTGGCTCAGTTCCAGTTTGCCCTGGATCATGCGCAGGGCAGTGCCCTGCAGGATCTTGCCCGGTTGCGTCTGGCCAGCCTCAAATTTCACAGCGGCGATGCCCAAGGCGCATTGACCCTGTTGGAGTCCCCCCCGGCGCAGGCCTACGCGGGCCTCTTTGGCCAGTTGCGCGGCGATGTGTTGGTGGCGCTGAAACGCCCGTCCGAGGCGCGTCTGGCTTGGAAAGAGGCCCTGGTCGCGATGCAGAAGGTAGATAAGACGGATCCGCTGTACGCCTTGCAGGAGATGAAGTTGGATACCCTGGGGGAGGGGCAATGACCGATATTTTCAAGAATCATCGGAATGGGTTCGCTGCGGCCTTTTTAGTAACGATGCTGACAGGCTGTGGGACGCTGGATACGGTGAGTGGCTGGGTTGGCATGGGTGATAAGGGCAAGGCGCGTCCGGCAGAGTTGGTCGATTTCAAGGCGACCTTGAGTGTGAAGCGTGCTTGGGAGGCGCAGATTGGCTCGGCAGGGGTCTATGTCTTTGCGCCGGATCGTGATGCGGCGGCCGTGTATGTGGCGGCGGCAGATGGTCAGGTGGCAGGGTTGGACCAAGCGAGTGGCCAGTCGCGGTGGCGTGTGAGCGTTGGGCAGCGCTTGTCGGCAGGCGTTGCGGTGGGTGAGGGGCTGGTCGTGGTGGGAACACCCAAGGGTCAGATCCTGGCCTTGCGGGCTACCGATGGGTCGCTGGCTTGGACCGCACAGTTGTCGGGCGAGATTCTGGCGCGGCCGCTGGTCCAATCCGGGGCGGTTTATTCGCGTAGCAGTGATGGCCGGGTCTACAAGTTGGAGGTCAAGGACGGCAAGGTTTTGTGGGCCTATAGCCGTTCCTTGCCCATCTTGACACTGCGTGAACCCGGTAGCTTGTCTGCTGATGCGCAGGCGGTTTATGCAGGACATGCGGGCGGTCGCTTGACGGCCCTGTCGCAGGCGAATGGTGCCCCGCTGTGGGAGGCTAATGTGACTCTGCCACGCGGGGCGACCGAGTTGGAACGGATTGCGGATGTGCTGGGGACATTGGCTGTCGAGGGCCGTCAGATTTGTGCGGCGGCCTACCAAGGACGGGTGGCTTGTTTTGACCGGGGCACTGGAAATCTGCTTTGGGCGCGCGAGTGGGCAGCTGGTCACGGGGTCGCCATGGATGATCGCAGTGTGTACGGGGTCGATGCCGAATCGGTGGTGCAGTCTTTCGAGCGTCAGCGGGGCGTGAGCCCATGGAAACAGGACAAGTTACGGCATCGTCAGGCTGGGAATCCTTTGGTTCTGAACGAGCAGGTCATCGTGGGTGATTATCAGGGACAGATCCATATGCTGAATCGCCTGGATGGGGCTTTTGCGGCGCGAGTGGCCACCGATGGCAGTCCTGTGCGGGGTGAGTTGTTGCCGTTGCAGCAGGGTTTTGTGGCCCAGACGGCTAATGGTGGGGTGTACGGCTTTAAACTGGATAAGCCGTGAAACCTACCATCGTGCTGGTCGGCCGGCCCAATGTCGGCAAGTCGACCCTGTTCAACCGTCTAACCCGGTCGCGTGACGCCTTGGTGCATGATTTGCCGGGTCTGACCCGTGATCGTCACTATGGTCATGGGCGGTTGGATAAACCCTGTCTGATTGTCGATACCGGCGGTTTCGAACCCGTGGTGGATAGCGGTATCCTGGCTGAGATGGCGCGTCAAACCTTGCAGGCGGTTGACGAGGCGGACGCCATTGTTTTCCTGGTTGATGGTCGCACGGGGGTCGCCCCCCAGGACAAGATGATTGCGGATCGGCTGCGCCGCAGTGGCCGACCGATCTTTCTGGCCGTCAACAAGACCGAGGGCATGCCGGCTGAGGTGGTCTCGGCCGAGTTCTTTGAACTCTCCCTGGGGCAGCCCATTGCTATTTCCGGGGCGCATGGCGAGGGGGTGCGTGAGTTGATGGCGCAGGTCCTGGCAGATTTTCCGGATGAGGTTGCGGATGAGGAGCGGAGAGAAAACCAGCCACGCATTGCCATCATCGGTCGCCCCAATGTGGGCAAGTCCACCCTAGTGAACGCACTCGTCGGCGAGGAACGGGTTATTGCCTTTGACCAGCCGGGCACGACGCGAGACTCTATCGAGGTCGAATTCGAGCGGCATGGGCGTCATTACACCCTGATTGATACGGCGGGGGTGCGGCGCAAGGGTCGCATCGATAACGATGCCCTCGGGGCGATCGAAAAATATTCTGTAATCAAGACCTTACAGGCAATCGAGGCGTCTAATGTCTGTGTACTGGTGCTCGATGCGCATCAGGAGATCTCCGATCAGGATGCGCATTTGGCGGGCTTTATCCTAGAGGCTGGGCGCGCTCTGGTTGTGGCGATCAATAAATGGGACGGGTTGGATGGCTACGCCCGTGATCGTCTCAAGTTGGAACTTGGCCGGCGTCTGGTGTTTCTGAACTTTGCTCGCTTCCATTACATCTCGGCTTTGCACGGCCAAGGGCTTGGCGGGGTGCTCAAATCCGTCAATGAGGCCTATGCCGCCGCGATGGCCAAGTTGCCAACGCCGAAGTTGACTGACATCCTGCAGGCGGCGGTTGAACGTCATATGCCGCACAAGTCTGGTCTGTTTCGGCCGAAGCCGAAGTACGCCCATCAAGGTGGTAGCAACCCGCCGATCATCGTCGTGCACGGTAACCATCTGGAGGGCATCTCTAGAGATTATCAACGCTACCTGGAAAATGTCTTCCGCGAGGCCTTTGACTTGCAGGGGACGCCGCTACGGGTGGAATTCAAGGCAAACGAGAACCCCTATGAGGCGAAGAAACCCAAAGCCATGACCCAGCGCGAGGCTAATAAGGCGCGCCGTGAGCGTCGCCATCGACGCAAGACATTTGGGTCTTGATCCATTGGGTCTTGATGCGGCGAATTTCAGATACAATCCTCGTTCGGTTTCATTTGTATTGAGTTAAGTTAAAAAATCATGAACAAAGGGCAAATCTTACAAGACCCGTTTCTCGCGGCACTGGCACAAGAACAAGTGCCGTGTTCCATGTACCTGGTCAACGGCATCAAGCTGCAGGGCTATATTGAGTCCTTCGATGCTTATGTGGTTGTACTGAAAAACGCCATCAGTCAGATGGTCTATAAACACGCTATTTCCACGATTGTACCGTCGCGTCCGGTGTTGTTCCGTCAGGCGGGATCGGCAGCAAGTAGCGATGTATCCGCCGTGTCTGAAGACGCCAATCAGGATTGATCGGCATTTTTTGAGTTGGCGTTACATGGCCCCCAGCGGGTCATCCCACCATGTTTGAACGACCTGAGACAGGGACCCGTGCGGTACTGGTAGGGGTCGATTTCGGCCGTCCGGAGCATGCAGAACTTTTGGCTGAACTTCTCCTTCTGGCCGAGAGCGCGGGGATCACCGTGACCGAGGTAGTTGCGGGGCGCCGCGATCGACCGGACCCAGCCCTTTTTATTGGCTCGGGTAAGGCGGATCAGGTGGCCGAGGCGATGCGCGCCAGTGAGGCGCAGATTGCCCTTTTTAATCACGATCTGACTCCGGTTCAGGAGCGCAATCTGGAACGCCGTTTAGGTTGTCATGTTCTGGATCGTACGGCATTGATATTGCACATTTTTTCGCAGCGTGCCCGTTCTGGTGAGGGCAAATTGCAAGTGGAACTGGCGCAACTGCGGCATCAAGCGACGCGACTGGTGCTCGGCTGGACCCACCTGGAGCGGCAAAAGGGCGGTATTGGGGTGCGTGGGGGGCCCGGTGAGACTCAGCTGGAACTGGATCGTCGTATCTTGGCGACCAAGATTCGCAATCTGGAAGGCCGTCTAGCCCGGTTGGAAAAGAGCCGTGGTCTGCAGCGCCGCGCGCGGCAACGCGGCGGGGTGTTGTCGGTCTCCTTGGTGGGTTATACCAATGCCGGAAAGTCCACTTTGTTCAATGCCTTGACTGGGGCTGGGGCCTACGCGGCGGATCAGCTTTTTGCCACACTCGATACCACCACGCGTCGGGTCTGGCTCCCGGAGGCTGGTCAGGTGGTGATCTCCGATACGGTGGGGTTTATCAACCGGCTGCCCCATACGTTGGTTGCGGCCTTTCACGCGACCTTGGAAGAGACGGTGCAGGCCGATCTGCTCCTTCATGTGATCGATTTTTCTAGTCCTGTTCGCGATCGTCAGATGGCCGAGGTGGACAAGGTCTTGGGGGAGATTGGAGCGCAGGCGGTGCCGCAGATTCAAGTCTTCAGCAAGATTGATTTGACCGAGCGGGAGCCGGGTTTGATGCGGGATGAATATGGTAAGATGGAACGCGTTTTTTTGAGTGCCAGGACCGGAGTCGGGCTGGATGCGTTGCGCTTGGCCATGACCGAGGCGGCGAAGTCGACTGAGATGGACCGTATTGGCAGGATTCAGGCGGATGACGCTGGCAATGACACACCCATAGGCGAGACAGACGATGGCATGGAATGAACCGAATGGCGGCAAGGGCGATGGTGGACCGCCGGACCTTGACGAGTTGTGGAAGGGTTTCAACGATCGCCTGAACGGGATGTTCGGACGGGGCGGCGCACCCAATACACCGGGGTCTGACGGAGGAAACGGTGGTGGAGATGGAAATAATCGGCCGCCGCCACGCGGTCGACCATCGCTACCATCGTTTCGCCTGCCTGGAGCGCATCTCTTGATTGGCATCGTAGCCTTACTCTGGCTGGTGTCAGGCTTTTATATCGTCAATGCGGGTGAGCGTGGGGTTGTCCTGCGCTTCGGTCAGTTTTCCGAATCCACAATGCCAGGGCCGCGCTGGCATTTGCCGTACCCTTTTGAATCCGTTGAAAAGGTCAATATCGAGCAGGTGCGTACGGTTGAGGTTGGCTATCGGCGCACGGTGAAGTCCAAGACCCTCAACGAGTCCCTGATGTTGACCGATGACGAGAACATCATTGACCTGCAATTTTCCGTGCAGTATGTCCTCAAGGACCCTGAAGATTTCTTGTTTACCAACCGTAACCCGGACGAGACTGTGATGCAGGTGGCCGAATCGGCTATGCGTGAGGTGGTGGGCAAGAGCCGGATGGATTATGTACTGTATGAAGGACGGGCAGATGTCTCGGCGCGGGCCACTAAGTTGATGCAGGAGTTGCTGGATCGTTACCGGATCGGGGTGGCGGTCAGCAAGGTCAACCTGCAAAACGCCCAGCCGCCCGAGCAGGTTCAGGCGGCCTTTGATGATGCGGTCAAGGCGGGCCAGGACCGCGAACGGTTGAAGAACGAGGGCCAGGCCTATGCCAATGATGTGGTGCCCAAGGCGCGCGGTTTGGCTGCACGCTTGATTGCCGAGGCCAATGGCCACAAGCAGCGCGTAATTGTGGCCGCTGAGGGTGACGCGGCGCGTTTTACCTCGATCGTGACCGAGTACAACAAGGCCCCGCAGGTGACGCGTGAGCGTCTTTATCAGGACGCGATGCAGCAGGTCTTGAGTAGTACGACCAAGGTGTTGGTAGATAGCAAGCAGGGTCAGCAATTGCTCTATCTGCCGCTCGATAAACTGATGCAGATGTCGACACCAGTGGGTACGGTGGGCGCCGATGCGACTCCGACAGTTACCCCAGTAGCCCCCGAGGTCTCACCGCCAAAAACGGCTCGCCCGGTGGAGTCGCGTAGCCGTGATGCCTTGCCGCGCCGTGATCGCGAGGTTCGCTGATGAAAAACCTAACTAACTTGATAACCCTGCTGATCGGCGTGGCCTTGCTGGCCTCGATGAGCCTCTTTACCGTTGATCAACGGCAGGCCGTACTTGTCTTCCAGCTCGGTGAGATCGTTGCTGTCAAACTTAAGCCAGGGCTCTACTTTAAAATCCCGTTGGTGCAGAATGTGCGCAATTTTGATACGCGTATCATGACCCTGGATCCGGCGGACCCGGAGCGCTTTATTACCTCGGAAAAGAAGAATGTGCTGGTCGATTATTTCGTTAAATGGCGGATCATCGATGTGCGTACCTTCTATGTCAGCTTCGGCGGTGACGAGTCCCGCGCAATCAATCGGCTGGCGCAGACGATTAACGATGGCATGCGCGCCGAGTTTGGCAAGCGCACCGTTCATGATGTGGTTTCGGGCGAGCGTGATGATGTGATGAATGCCTTACGCAAGTCGGCCAATGCGGACGCGAAGCGGTTTGGCGTTGAGGTACTGGATGTGCGCGTCAAGCGCGTCGATTTGCCGGCGGAGGTCTCCGAGTCGGTTTACCGGCGCATGGAGGCTGAGCGCAAGCGGGTGGCTAACGAGCTGCGTTCAACCGGGACCGCCGAGGCCGAAAAAATCAAGGCTGAGGCTGATCGGGAACGCGAAGTCATCCTGGCCGAGGCCTATCGTGATGCCCAGCGTATCAAGGGGCAGGGCGACGGCAAGGCGGCGGCGATTTACGCCAAGGCCTATGGCAAGCACGCTGAGTTCTACGCCTTCTATCGCAGCATGGAGTCGTACAGGGCGAGCTTTAAGGATAAGCAGGATGTCATGGTCTTGCAGCCGAATTCGGCCTTTTTCCGCTATATGAATGCACCCAAGGGTGGTAAGTGACTCTGCAAGAGATCTTTTTACCGGCCCTTGCGCTGGTGCTGGTCATGGAAGGAATGATGCCTTTCCTGGCGCCTAACACTTGGCGCGACACCTTTGTGCGCTTGGCGCAGATGCGCGAAGGTCAGATTCGCTTTATGGGACTTATCTCCATGATCTTGGGTTTGATCCTGTTGCAGGTGGTGTTATGACCCGTTCCGTGAACGCGTATACGGCCCCGGTCTGGCTGCTTCCCGAGTATGTCGAGGATGTATTGCCACCTTATGCGGCGGCCCTTGAGGGCTTGCGTGCGCGCTTGCTCGCTCTGTTGAATAGCCATGGTTATGACTATGTTCAGCCACCCTTGATTGAGTTCCTTGATTCCTTGTTGTCCGATGCGGGCAATGCGCTGGATCTCAAAACCTTCAAGGTTATTGATAGCTTGTCGTGCCGGCAGATGGGCGTGCGTGCCGATATCACGCCGCAGATTGCCCGTATCGACGCTCACCTGCTCAATAACAATGGTGCTGTCCGCCTCTGTTATGCGGGTTCGGTTCTACATACGCGTCCGGATGGTATGGCCAATCGCCGTGAGCCGTATCAGTTGGGCGCCGAGTTGTTTGGTCACGCGGGCATTGAAGCTGACCGGGAGATACTGAGCTTGTTACTAGCCGCGATGCAGGTGTGTGAATTTACCCAGACGCGCGTCAGTCTTGGTCATGTGGGCTTATTCCGTGCCTTGGCTCGAGCCGCGGGGGTGGATGCCGAGACCGAGGCCGCACTGTTTGTTGCCCTGCGGCACAAGGATGTCCCTGAACTGACTGCGCGGGTGGTCGGGCTGGAGCTGAAATGGCGCTCCGCCTTCCTTGCCCTGACAGGTCTCTATGGTGGGGTTGAGGTCATTGATCTGGCGCGGGCGCAATTGCCCGTTATAGAGGGGGTGACTCAGGCGCTAGATGAGCTTGCACTCTTGGCCAAGGGTGTTTCCGGGGCGGATATTGGCTTTGATTTGGCGGATCTGCGCGGCTATGGTTATCACAACGGCGTGGTGTTTGCGGGTTATGTTGGCGGTCAGGCGCAGGCCGTGGCCTTGGGGGGACGCTATGACGGTGCCGGTGCGCGTTTCGGGCGCGCCCGTCCGGCTACAGGCTTCAGTCTCGATCTGCGCCGGGTGTTGGATGTCATGGCCGAACCGCCTGTAACTCCGGGGGTTCTGGCTCCGTATGAGCAGGATGTCGGGCTACTGGCCGAGATGGCGCGTTTGCGTGCGGCCGGTGAGCGTGTGGTGGTGGAACTGCCAGGCCAGGAGGCTTGGCGCGCAAGTTGTGGTTGCGACCGTATCTTGATTCAGGTGGGGTCTGCATGGCAGATTCAGGCTCTTATTTAAAGCAAAGGAAAAAAATGAAAAATGTCGTCGTTATCGGTACGCAATGGGGCGATGAAGGCAAGGGCAAGATTGTCGACTGGTTGACCGATCACGCCCAAGGTGTGGTGCGTTTCCAGGGTGGGCACAACGCGGGTCATACGCTGGTTATTGGCGGAAAGAAAACCGTTTTGCATCTGATTCCGTCAGGCATCCTGCGTTCCGGCGTGCGTTGTTTCATCGGCAACGGGGTCGTGGTTTCGCCCGATGCGCTGATCGAGGAGGTCGAAATGCTGGAGAAGGGCGGTATCGATGTTGCCAGCCGCCTCACCATCTCGGAGGCCTGCCCGCTCATCCTGCCGCATCATATTGCGATTGACCAGGCACGCGAGGCCGCCAAGGGCGCT
>SXRG01000068.1 GCA_005793645.1 Burkholderiales bacterium | reverse complement strand
CCAATGCGGTGCTGTTCTCTTTCCTGATGACCAGCGAGCATATCCCGCAGAACATGGCCGACTGGATGCTCGGGCAGGGGCTTGGTGTCATTACCTTTCTGCTGGTCTCAAATATCCTGCTGTTGCTGGCGGGGAATTTTATGGAGCCGTCTTCCATCGTCCTGATCCTGGCACCGATCTTGTTTCCGATTGCCATGCAATTGGGGATTGATCCAGTCCACTTTGGTATCATTATGGTCGTCAACATGGAGGTGGGTATGTGTCACCCGCCGGTGGGGCTCAACCTTTATGTGGCCAGTGGCATTGCCAAGATGGGGATTACCGAACTGACCGTCGCCGTCTGGCCGTGGCTCCTGACCATGCTGGTCTTCTTGGGCTTGGTGACCTACTGGCCGAACCTCTCCCTCTGGCTGCCACGCATGTTGGGGATGCTTTCTTGATCTTGCTGAATTTTATCCATGACTGACCTTAAATCCCGCGCCTTGGCCTATCACGAGTTCCCTACTCCAGGGAAGATATCGGTGGAATCGTCCAAACCCTGTGCCACGCAGGCGGACCTTTCCTTGGCCTATACGCCGGGAGTGGCCGAGCCGGTGCGCGCAATCGCCGAGGATCCCGCTAATGCTTACCGTTATACCAATAAGGGTAATCTGGTCGCGGTGATTACCGACGGAACGGCCATTCTCGGTTTGGGTAATCTGGGGCCGCTAGCCTCTAAGCCGGTGATGGAGGGCAAGGGTATCTTGTTCAAACGCTTTGCTGGTATCGATGTATTCGACATTGAGGTGGCTGCGCCGTCGGTGGAATCTTTTATTGAGACGGTGGTGAATATCGCGCCGACCTTCGGGGGTATCAATTTAGAGGATATCGCCGCACCTCATTGTTTTGAGATCGAGGCGGCCTTGAAAGCGCGCCTCGATATTCCGGTGTTCCAT
This sequence comes from Burkholderiales bacterium, assembly GCA_005793645.1. Classification (GTDB taxonomy): domain Bacteria; phylum Pseudomonadota; class Gammaproteobacteria; order Burkholderiales; family Thiobacillaceae; genus QYQG01. The sequence continues at coordinate 15,773 of SXRG01000068.1, read as the reverse complement.
GACGATCAGCACGGCACGGCGGTGGTGATGTGTGCGGGCTTGCTCAATGCCCTGGAGGTGCAGGACAAACGGCTCGATGAGATCCGTTTGGTCTGCCTGGGAGCGGGCGCAGCGGGGCTGGCGTGTATGCGGTTGTTGATTGCGATGGGCGGCAACAAGGCGAACATGACCCTGGTAGATTCCAAGGGCGTCATCCACAGCGGTCGCAGTGACCTTAACACCCACAAACAGGAATTTGCCCGGACAACCGAGCAACGCACGCTGGCCGAGGCCATGATGGATGCGGATGTGTTCATCGGCGTGTCCGGCCCCAATCTGGTGACGCAGGCTATGGTGAAAAGTATGGCGGCGAGGCCGATCCTGTTTGCCATGGCGAATCCCGATCCCGAAATCAACCCGGCCGAGGTCCATGCGGCACGCGATGACGCGTTGATGGCGACGGGGCGGTCGGACTATCCCAACCAGGTCAACAATGTGTTGGGCTTCCCCTATATCTTTCGGGGCACCTTTGAGGCCCGCGCCAGGGCGATTACCCAACCCATGATGATTGCGGCGGCAAAGGCGCTGGCCGCTCTTGCGCGTGAGCCGGTACCGGCAGAGGTGTTGGTGGCATACAACCTTGACAGCTTGGCGTTCGGCCGCGACTACATCATCCCAAAGCCGTTTGACCCGCGCCTCATTGAGCGCATTCCGAACGCGGTGGCAGCAGCGGCTCGGGCATCGACTTGAGTGGATTGAGAGACTGCTTCATGCCATCAAAACGTCCTTTTTATCTCAATCTAATGCAGATCTGGTTGCCGGTCGGTGGGTATGTTTCCATCCTGCATCGGGCCAGCGGGGTGTTGCTGAGTCTGGCTATCCCGGGTCTGCTCTGGGCCTGGTCGGTCTCGTTGAGTTCGGCCGATGGCTTCGCCTTCGTGCAGGGAGCGTTGCGTGGCGGGCCGGGCCTGTTGATGGGCTGTGTGCTGTTATGGGCCTTTTTGCATCACCTGTTGGCCGGGCTGCGCCACCTTGGGTTCGATCTTGGTTGGGGCGAATCCCGACTGGTCGCGCGCCGTTCGGCCTGGCTGACCCTGCTCCTTTCTTTTGTGATCCTTCTTGGATTGACCCTGCTATGAGTGGCGTCAAATGAGACATGCCGGCGGTGCGCGCAGTGGGTTGACGATCTGGTTGTTACAGCGAGTCAGCGCCGTGTGGATGGTGTTGGTAACGCCTTTTTTCGCTTGGATTTTTCTGGCGGGTCCGTTGGAATATCTGGCTTGGGTGGCCTTGTTTCAACCGCTTTATGCCAAGCTTATCACGCTCCTGACGGTGGCGGCTTTGCTGCTCCATGCATGGATCGGTTTGCGTGAGGTGATGATGGACTATGTCCAGATCATGGCCTTGCGCCTGCCCTTGCTTTTTGTCTTTCTGATGGGAGCCCTGCTGTGTTTTGGCTGGGCCGCACACATCCTCTGGAACATCGTATGAGCCATGCTTATGCCAAGCGGTCCTTTGATGCTGTGATCGTCGGTGGCGGTGGGGCGGGCCTGCGTGCGGCGCTGACCTTGGCCGAGGCGAATCTCAAGGTGGCGCTGATCTCCAAGGTGTTTCCTACTCGTTCGCATACCGTTTCGGCACAGGGTGGGATTACCGCCGCGCTGGGCAATGTCGATGACGACAACTGGCACTGGCACATGTACGACACGGTCAAAGGCTCGGACTATCTGGGCGACCAGGATGCCATTGAATTCATGTGCCGCAATGCGCCCTCGGCGGTGTACGAGCTGGAGCATATGGTCTTGCCGTTCTCGCGTCTCGAAACGGGCAAGAACGCGGGCAAGATCTATCAGCGTCCTTTTGGTGGTCAGTCCAAAAATTTCGGTGGTGAGCAGGCCATTCGCACTTGTGCGGCGGCCGATCGTACCGGTCACGCCTTGTTGCACACCCTGTACCAGCGCAACATTGCGGCGCGTACGCAGTTTTTTGACGAGTTTTTTGCCCTTGATTTGATTCGCAACGACGAGGGTACGGTGACCGGTGTGATGGCGCTGGAGATCGAGACAGGCGAGCCGTGGTTGTTCGAGGCGCGCACCACGCTCCTGGCTACTGGTGGGGCCTGTCGCATCTTCCGTCATTCGACCAATGCGCACATCAATACCGGCGATGGCCTTGGCATGGTGCTGCGCGCCGGCTTGCCACTGGAGGATATGGAGTTCTGGCAGTTCCATCCGACCGGCATCCCCGAGGTTGGCAGTCTGATTACTGAGGGGGTGCGCGGCGAGGGCGGCTACCTGATCAACAAGGATGGCGAACGCTTCATGCCGCGCTATGCCCCGAACGCCCAGGATTTGGCCTCGCGTGATGTCGTCTCGCGGGCCATTGCCCAAGAGATCCTAGCTGGTCGCGGTTGCGGTGAGCATGGCGATTATGTGTTACTGAAGATCGACCATATTGGCGCGGACACGATCAAGGAACGACTGCCGGGAATCCGAGAGTTATCGATGCAGTTTGCTGGCGTTGACCCCTGTGTGGCCCCCATGCCGGTGACGCCGACCGCGCATTACATGATGGGTGGTATCCCCACCAATTTGCACGGCCAGGTGGTCGCTCCGGTGCGGCATGGCCCTGAGGAACCCGTGCCAGGCCTCTATGCGGTGGGTGAATGCGCGTGTGTATCCGTGCATGGGGCCAACCGGTTGGGCGGAAATTCGTTGCTCGATCTCGTGGTGTTCGGCCGTGCCGCCGGGCAAAACATGCTCGAATATCTGCGCGAGAACCCGATCCCGCAGGCGACGTCACAGGAACGGGTTGATGCCGCACTGGCCCGTCTCGTGCGCTGGGATGCCCCGCGCGGCAGTGAGCGGGTTGCCACCCTGCGGGCGGACATGCAGCATATCTTGCAGTCTCACTGTGGTGTGTATCGGCGCGATGATTTGATTCGCGCAGGGATTGAAAAATTGACTAAGGTGGAGGTGCGGCTGTCCGAGGCCTACATTGAAGACCGGAGCCGCTGTTTCAATACGGCGCGTCTGGAAGCGCTGGAACTTGAAAACTTGCTGCCTATTGCTCGAGCCACCCTGGTGGCAGCTTTGGCCCGCACCGAGAGTCGTGGTGCCCATGCTCGTGAGGATTTTCCGGAGCGCGATGACGATCACTGGTTGCGTCACTCACTTTACACTCGCGAGGGTGACGGGCTGGACTACAAGCCGGTTCGCCTGAAGCCGCTGACCGTGGCGACCTTTCAACCCAAGGCGAGGACTTATTGATGCGTTTCTCGATCTATCGCTACAACCCGGAATCGGGCGAGAAGCCATTCATGCAGGCGTACGAAATCGCCTTCGATCCGTGCGGCAAGAAGGTGCTCGATGCCTTGATTGCGCTGAAAGAGATGGATGAAAGCCTTTCCTTTCGTCGATCTTGCCGTGAAGGGGTGTGTGGTTCCGATGGTGTCAATGTCAACGGCCGCAATGTGCTGGCGTGCATCACGGATCTGGAAGGCTTGAAAGAGCCGGTTACGATCCGTCCATTGCCCCGTCTTGCCGTGATTCGCGACCTGATCGTGGACAGGGAGCAGTTTTATCAGCACTACCGTGCGGTCAAGCCCTATCTCATCAATCTGGATCCTGAACCGGAAAACGAGCGCCTGCAGACGGCGACCGAACGAGCCATGCTTAACGGGCTGTGGGAGTGCATCTTGTGTGGTTGCTGCACAACCTCATGTCCGTCCTTCTGGTGGAATCCAGATCGATTCCTCGGGCCATCGGCCTTGCTGCAGTCAGCCCGTTTCCTGCTTGATAGCCGCGATCAGGCCACTGATACCCGGCTCGATTTTCTCGAAGACCCGTATCGGCTGTTCCGCTGTCACGGCATCATGAGTTGCGTCGAGTCCTGCCCCAAGGGTCTTAATCCGACGGCAGCCATTGGCCGTATCAAGCAACTTCTGGTGGATCGTAACCTCTGACCCAAGGGCCGATGTCCATGCCTTGTGATCGTGCCCGATTACGCTGGCGTTGTCGGCGCGGCATGTTGGAACTGGATGCCTGGCTGACGGGGTTTCTGGATCGCAATGCGCCTCTGAATGAGCTAGACTGCGCACGCCTGTTGCGATTGCTGGACGCCGAGGATGATCAGATCTATGACTGGTTACTGGGTCGAAGTGCAGCACCCGCAGAGTGGGCCGATTTAGTAGTGCGGATACGAAAGATTTTATGATGAGTGATAGCAAACCGACGGCCTTTATTACCTTTAGCGATTGTGATCAGCGTATTGAGTTGCCCCTGCTGGAGGGTAGCCTGGGACCGCGTTGTATCGATATCCGCCAGTTGGGCAGCCAGGGCTATTTCAGTTTTGACCCGGGTTTTTTGTCAACGGCGAGTTGCCATTCGGACATTACCTACATTGATGGTGACCTGGGGTTGCTCTATTACCGGGGCTATCCGATCGAGCAGTTGGCGGAATCCGCCGATTTTCTGGAGGTGGCCTATCTGCTGCGCCATGGTGAGTTGCCTATAGAGTCCGAGCGGACAGGGTTCGACTCTGTGATTCGGCATCACACCATGATTCATGACCAGATGAATTATTTCTTTCGGGCCTTCCGTCGCGATGCCCATCCGATTGCGGTGATGGTGTCGGCGGTGGGGGCCTTGTCGGCGTTCTATCAGGATTCAGCCGAGGTAACGGATCCACTTCAGCGTGAGATCTCGATGGATCGCCTGCTGGCCAAGATTCCCACCATCGCGGCCTGGAGCTACAAGTACAACCGGGGCGAGCCGTTTATCTATCCGCAGAACCGACTTTCTTATGCGGCCAACTTCCTGCACATGTTGCATGCGACCCCGTGTGAGCCGTATGAGCCAAACCCAGTGGCTGTGCGGGCGCTGGACCGGATCTTTATTCTTCATGCTGACCATGAGCAGAATGCCTCGACCTCGACGGTGCGCACGGCCGGTTCCAGCTATGCCAATCCGTTTGCCTGTGTCGCAGCCGGCATCGCCAGCCTGTGGGGGCCTCTGCATGGTGGTGCCAACGAGGCAGTGTTGCGGATGCTGGAGGAGATTGGTGATGTCTCCCGTATTGGTGAGTTCATTCAGCGGGCCAAGGACAAGTCGAGCGGTTTCCGCCTGATGGGTTTTGGTCATCGCATCTACAAAAACATGGATCCGCGTGCGGCCATCATGCGCCGTACCTGTCATGAGGTGCTCGATGAGCTGGGTTTGCATGACGATCCTTTGTTTAAGATTGCCCTCAAACTGGAGGAGATCGCTTTAGAGGATGAGTATTTCATCAAGAAGAAGCTTTATCCCAATGTTGATTTCTACTCTGGCATCGTCTTGCGCGCGTTGGGGATTCCAACCTCGATGTTCACCGCGATCTTCGCCTTGGCCCGTACCGCCGGCTGGACTGCGCAGTGGAACGAGATGGTGTCGGCCAAGGATCATAAGATTACCCGTCCGCGCCAGATTTATACGGGTTCGCCACGCCGCGACTTTGTGCCTGGTGAACAACGGCGTTCGCGGCGCAAATAAATCTAGCCGATGAATGCCCCCACGGAACTGAAGACGGCCTATTTTTCCGGTAGCCTTGCCTATTTGGAGGCGCTGGAGTCACCCTATACAACGTTGTCGCAGACAGTTCCGACAACCGACGACGGAGCGATTTGCAAGCCCATGCAGTCTCAGGTTGGGGTGTTGCATCTGATCGAGGCTTGGCGTGCCCATGGTTTTTGCAGTGCGGATCTCGATCCACTGCGTTTGCATGAACCTCAGCATCTCGCCGAACTCGACCCCACGCAGCACGGCCTGACTGCCGACGATCTGGATCTGGAATTTGAAACGGGGAATCTGGGTGGTCCCGCGCGCGACAGCCTGCGAGGCATTTTGGGGCGCCTCCAGGCGGCTTATGGCGGTCGTCTGTCGGCTGAATTGGGGCATGTGTCCGACCCTCGGCGGCGAACCTGGCTACAACAACGCCTCGAAGGCCCTTGTCCAGTGCCGCTGACGGCAGATGAACAGCGCGGCTTGTTGGCGCAACTGACGGCGGCTGAGACCTTGGAGCGTTTGATCCATACGCGCTATGTGGGACAGAAGCGATTCTCACTGGAAGGTGGCGAATCCCTCCTGCCGTTGTTGCATGAAATCGTGGCCTGGGCACCACGGTTCGGCGTGGCAGAGGTCGGTTTGGGGATGAGTCATCGTGGCCGTCTCAATGTCCTGCAGAACTTGCTCGGCCGGTCGGTCTTTGACCTGTTCCGCAGCACCCATGACGACATTCCAGAAGACGGCCGCGGCGGTGATGTGAAATATCACCAGGGATTTACTGCTCAGGTGGAAGGGTTGCACGGTTCGGTACGCGTAGCGTTGTCCTTTAACCCGTCGCATTTGGAGATTGTTTCGCCGGTGGTCGAAGGCTGGGTGCGCGCGCGTCAGGATGTACTGGAAGACACGCAACGCAATCATGTCATGGCGATTGTGGTGCACGGTGACGCGGCCTTTGCCGGCCAGGGGGTGGTAATGGAGACCCTGAACATGGCCGCCACGCGGGGTTTTACGACCGGCGGGACGATCCATATCGTCCTCAATAACCAGATTGGTTTTACCACTTCGGATCCCCGCGATACCCGCTCCAGCCTCTATTGCACCGATGTGGTCAAGATGGTTGAAGCACCCATCTTGCATGTCAACGGCGATGACCCTGAGGCCGTGGTGCGGGCGGCACGTATTGCCCTGGAATATCGCATGGCCCTTCATGCCGATATTGCTATTAATCTGGTCTGCTATCGTCGCCTGGGACATAACGAGCAAGACGAGCCGATGGTGACGCAGCCCCTGATGTACCGGGCGATCAAGGCCTTGCCGTCAACCCGAGAACGTTATGCACAGCACCTGATCGAACAAGGCATCTTGCGCGATAAGGTCGAGGCCGAGGCCTTGATTGAGGTTTATCGGCAGGGTCTGGATGCCGCGCCGATCATTCCTCCTTCGCCGGCTCACAGTCAGTGGGATGCGTTCAGGCATAAAACCTGGCGTGCGCCGGGCGAGACCACTGTGTCGCGGGAGCGTTTGGAGGCCCTGGGCCAAGCATTGGCACAGATCCCCGCCGCGCCCTTTACGCTGCATTCGCGCGTTGCGGCGGTCCAGGCGGCTCGCCGGAAGATGGCATTAGGAGAACAGGCCCTCGATTGGGGTATGGCCGAATTGCTGGCCTATGCGAGCCTGCTTGACGATGGGTACAGCGTACGGCTGACGGGTCAGGACAGTGAGCGGGGCACCTTCTCCCACCGCCATGCCGTACTGCATGACCAGAATCGTACCGAGCGTGATCGTGGGGTGCTTGTTCCGTTGCAGGCCTTAGGCCAGAGACATGCCCGCTTCAATGTCGTCAATTCTTTGTTGTCTGAAGAGGCTGTGCTGGCCTTTGAATACGGTTACGCGGGCGTGGCCTCGGCTGATACGCTGGTGCTCTGGGAGGCGCTGTTCGGCGATTTCGTCAACGGTGCGCAGGTGGTCATTGACCAATTCATTGCGGCTGGCGAGACGAAGTGGGGGCGTCTTAATGGCCTTACCCTGCTCCTTCCTCATGGCTATGATGGGCCGGGGCCGGAGCACTCCTCGGCGCGTATCGAGCGCTTCCTGCAACTTGCGGCCGAGGATAATATGCAGATCGTGCAGCCTAGCCTGCCGGCGCAGTTCTTTCATATTCTGCGCCGCCAGATCGTGCGCCCCTATCGCAAGCCGCTCATCGTTTTTACCCCCAAGAGCCTGTTGCGTCACCCTGATGCAATCTCTCCTCTTGACGACTTGGCCAGCGGGGTGTTTCAGCCGGTCCTTGGTGATACCGGTCCTCTCCATCCTGACCGGGTGCGTCGCCTTGTTTTTTGTAGTGGCCGGCTTTATTTTGATCTTGCCGCTGCGCGTCGGGAACGGGGCCTTGAGTCTGAGATCGCTCTCCTGCGGATTGAACAGTTCTATCCCTTTCCGGATGAAGAATTTCTCTCCGTTATTGAACATTACCCGGAGGGAGTGGAGATTGTCTGGGCGCAGGACGAACCCAAGAATCAGGGGGCTTGGCCGTATATGCTGCGCCAGTTCTTACGCTTTGGTTTGACCTGGCGTTATGCCGGGCGACCGCACTCGGCCTCGCCAGCGACCGGTTATGCGGCGGAACACAAGCGCCAGTTGCAGCGGCTGCTTGAGGCGGTATTTGGCTAGTGTGGACTAGTTCGGTTTGAATTCCAGCAGATGCCAGGCCAGGTCACCACGGGCGATGATTTGCTCGCGCCAGAGTAGGGCGTGGGTCTCGAGATCCCTGAGTTGTTGGACAGACGGGAGTGTGAAAGCCTCTTCACGGTTGAAGGCGTGGTGCAGGGTGTGGATTGCTTGGATCAGCGCTTCGGGTAGTCCGTTCGTGTAGTGTTCGAGGAAGGCATCCAGCTTGGCAAGATGGGCCGCTTCGCGTTGGACATAGGGCTGCCAGAGCATCGGCTTGCCGGCGAGTTGGGCGCGGACAAAGGAGTCTTCCCCCCGCACAATGTTGAAGTCGCTACTCCACAGCAGACGGTCATAGTCGTCTTGGGTTAACCAGGGCAGGATGCGAAGTTCGAGCCCCCCCAGTTGTATTGTTTCGCCTGGAGCAAGGTGGGTGCGCCCCAGACGACGGGCGAGGCGCGGCAGGGCCGGGGTGTCGAACGAGAGGATGCGCCAGCCTGGAGTGCCGTCTTTGCTGCAGGTGTTGATCAGGCTGTCGAGCGCTGCGCTGTCATAACTGAACAGACTCATTAAGCGCTTCTCATCCTGAGGGATGCCTAGCCGGGCAAGGAAGGCGGCGCGATCAAAATGCGCCCACTCCTGGCTCAGGCCGGGTTCAATGACCACCCCGCCGGTACCAGGCGTGATGCCGGGAAAGAAGAAGTATTCAGTGAGCGGCAGACGGGGGTGGGGCGAGGCTAGGCCGTGACAGGTCGTTGCCCAGGGCTCGGCGGTCAGATATTCGAGATTGATCCAGACGGGTGGGGTGGGCTGGTGGGTCATGGCCTCGATATAGGTATCGGGGAGGCGGGCACCAAACAGGGCAATGACACGGTGGGCCGGTGTGATGGCCGGGAAGGGATCGGGCCAGAGACGGATGGCAAAGTGTTGTGCATCGTCAGATTGTCCCAAGGGCGGGATCCGGTCCATCCACAGACGCACGGACTGGCCCAGAGTGGCTAGCCGTCGTGCTAACCGCAATGCCACCCCGGCATCACCGAAGTTGTCGATGACGCGGCAAAACAGGTCGATTGAGGGGCTGCGCTCAGTTTGGATATCAGGCCGGATTGATGGCGGCTGGCAGGGCAATTTTCTCGTCGCGACTGTAGCGATAGTCGTTGAAGATATGCTCGGCAGTCAGCAATTGATACTCGTTGTTCGCATTCTTCAGACTGGTGTCCTTTAGGCGATAGGTGTAGTGGCCGCAGGTCCAGATGTCGAAGTTGCGCATGTGGGTGCACAGGCAGGTCTTATCCTGAACTGTGAACTTTTTACCCGGATGGGTGGCTAGTTCGCGGAAGTAGGCGTCGATATAGGCACAGTGGCCGTTGCTGTCGAGAATGTAGCCGTAGGCCTCACAGTTTGGACGGATACCAGAGCCGATGCCGGGACTATTTTTCAGCATGCGCATCGGGTAGCCCGTGGGTGAAATTTGGTTGACCTCGATGTTTTCTTCGCTGGTTTTGAAGTATTCCTGTTTAACATCGTCGGGCAGACCGCATTCCACGCTGACAGTGAACCGCGTGGCGACCTGTACGGCGGCGCTGCCACTCTCCAGAAAACGGGTGGCGTCCGTCCCGGTGAAGATGCCGCCAGCGGCGATCAGCGGGATGTCGATCTGTTCGCTGGTCATCCAGGTGCGGATCTCAGCGATGATGGTGGCCAGGTTGTACTGCGCCCAGTCCATGCCAAAGCCGAGATGGCCGCCAGCCAGAGGGCCTTCGACGACGACATAGTCGGGCAGGCGACCGGTGCGTGCCGACTTGCGCAGGAAAAGCTGCAGGGCGCGTAGCGAGGAGACGATGATGCCCAATTTGGCATCGCGGAAGCGGGGGTGATCTTCGATTAGTGCGAACGATCCCAAGTGCAAGCCGGCGGCCAGGGTGATGCCATCGATGCCAGCGTCGAGCGCGGCGGTCAGACGCACCTTGAGCGTCTCCCGCGGTGCGTTCATGGTCAATTTTTCCATGCAGTTGATGAACACCATGCCGTCACCGCGCTTGGCGGTCATGGTGCGGCCTACATGCCAGCGGGTCGCTTCGGCCAGCATGCCAAGATCGAACTGGACGACGGACTTGTCGTTGCTCTCGACATTGAACTTGTAATGCTTGAGTTTGTCCTTGATATAGCGGGTCTTGATGTGACGATCCGAAACGGTCGGCACCATCGCGTCCGATATGTGGCCAATACCCCCTAGGCGGGCCGTTTCGAGGGCGAGTTCGGTGGTGGAGATATCCACACCCATACCGCCGACCACAATGGGCACTAGATCCTGGTTTCCCAGTCGTAGGCGGAAATCATCCACACATTTCATCAGCACATTCCATTTCTTAAGGGGGTGGCGAGTTAAACTAGACCCACACCAAACACAGGCGATGCAAGGCCAAAATGATAATATTTCATCGCGGTTACGGCCAGTGACGATTTTAGCGCGAAATGACGGCGCTTTGATCAGTATCAATGCCGTTCACGGGCGGAAGTACTAGCGTAGCATCCCTTGAACGCTCCGGGGATACGCTCGGTGTCCTGTCGGCAATTTACCTTGGCCGTTTACCCTGGATAATTACCCTCCCATGTTGATTGCCTTGCTGGTTTTTTCCTTACTGGTGTTGCTTTTGGCGACGAGCCTTTCGCCGTTGCCTTGGCTACCCCCGGTTTTCTGGGCGCATGGGGTGTTGGCGATGGCGGCCTTGCCCCTGATCGTGGCGGCCATGCAGCACTTTGTTCCGGTCTTGACGCGTAGCCGGGCGGCGGGAGTGGTCTTGAGCAGGCTACCCCTCGGGCTGGTCCTTGTGGGGGGTGGAGTGTTGTTGGTATTTGTGGGCGCCTTGGCCTGGAACTGGATTGTGCTGTGGGCGGCCATGGTTCTTCTAGCGGCGGGCTGGATGTTGGTTTGGATGCGGCAGCGGTCGCACAATGCCTTGGGTGGCGCTCACCCGGGTCTGGCCTGGTATGGAGTGGCATTATCTTGTCTATTGCTGGGCATGTCCGCTGCCGTCCTGATTCCGCTATTCCCACAATGGCAAGCTCCGTTGCGGGAATTTCATCTGCACATCAATTTGTACGGTTTTATCGGCCTGACGGCGGTCGGGACCTTGCAGGTCTTATTCCCGACCGCGACGGGGCACGCGGATCCAGGAGTGAGTCGGCGCCTGCGTCAGGATCTTAAATGGGCCTTTGCTGGGGCCGTTCTACTGGCCCTTGGACGGATGCTGGAAACCCCTTGGTTGGTTATTCCAGGCATTTTATTCTGGCTTTTGCCTCTGGGTCGGATGGCTTCGGCTTGGCTGCGGACGGAGGGTTTGCGGATCTTTGCCTGGCACGGAGCCGCACCGGCGTTGGCGGCCGCCACGCTGGGCTTGGTCTCGGCGCTGGTCGGCGTGATGGTGCCCGGCGTGGCGAGCCTGGACATCTTTTTGGCGGGTTTCATGTTCCCGCTGGTGAGCGGGGCGGCGAGCCAGTTGCTACCGGTCTGGGTACGCCCTGGCCGACAGACGGCCTGGCATGCAACAGCGCGGGCGGCTATCGGTCGTTACAACGGTGTGCGTGCCTTGTTCTACATTACCTCGGCCATCCTGCCCCTGTTGGGCTATCGCTGTGGTGCCATGGCCGGCCTTTTGGCATTGCTCTGGTTTGTCGCGGGCCTGGCCTACTGGGGATTGAACGATTGGTTGCAGGGATCGGGGCGCGCTAATGGCCCTCAGTGATCGCGTGCATACCTTGGGTCAGGACCTGCTGGCTCGTTATGGCGAGCGGGTGCATAAGATTGCCATTGACGCTGGATTTACCTGCCCAAACCGTGACGGTAGCAAGGGCGTTGGTGGTTGCACCTTTTGTAACAACCATTCATTCAATCCCGCCGATTCCGCCATTTCCTGCGGCGGTACGCAGGGCATCACCCCGATTCTTCCCAGCACGGGAGGGCGGATTCGTCGTTCGCGTCTCCCCGTCACGCTAGAGGCCCAGGTGGCGCAGGCAAAACAGGCGATTGCCCAAGGCACGGGTGCGCGCAAATATCTGGCCTATTTTCAGGCCTACACTAATACCTATGCCGATGTGGAGACCTTGCGCCGCCTTTACGATGCAGCGTTGGCCTTGCCCGGCGTGATCGGTCTGTCGGTCGGGACACGGCCGGATTGCGTGCCCGAGGCTGTTCTGGATCTGTTGGCTGACTATCGTGCTGCCGGTCACGAGGTGTGGCTTGAATTGGGTCTGCAATCGGCCTTCGACGAGACCCTGGAGCGCGTCAATCGGGGTCACGGCATGGCCGAGTACATCACGGCCACGCGGGCGGCACGGGCGCGCGACCTGCCGGTCTGTTGTCACTTGATTCTGGGTTTGCCGGGCGAGGACAAATCACACTATCGGAGTAGTTTGGAACGGGTGTTGGAGACGGGTGTCGACGGGATAAAACTGCACCCCCTGCATGTTGTGCGTCACACCATCCTTGCGAGTCAATGGCAGCGGGGCGAATACATCCCGCTTAGTCAGACGGACTATGTTTGCGCAGCGACTGACCTGATTGAGCGGACTCCATGGCCGATCCGTTTTCATCGGGTGACGGGCACGGCCCCGGCTGATCTTCTTCTGGCTCCGGCCTGGGTGGTACATCGTTGGCCGGCCATTAATAGCATCGAGGCGGAGCTGATTCGCCGTGGCACCCGGCAAGGCACCTTGGCTTGATTTTAGGTTGGCAGATCTTCTGGGGCGTGGGCGAACAGGATTACGAAATCACCCTCGGGCGTTAGTTGGGTACGATAACTGAGTCCCATTGTAGCCAGAATTGAGTAGAGTGGGAACGGCTCGCGGTGCAGTAGCATGCGCACATGCTGCCCATCGCGTAACAGACCCGCTGCCGCAAGGGCGCGATCCATGGGTTCGGGCGGCTCCAGATTGCGGGCATCGACTGTAATGGTTTTGTCGTTGGATATCATAGGCTCTTCCTTGTGTGGAGCCATTGAATGGTAATGCTGTCTTGGCAGTAAGCCCCATTCTTGATTTTGGACAAATCCATGACGACAGGGCTCGCGTGTAATTGAGTCAGATCAATGTCTGTGTGGTGGCCACCCATTACATTGCTCGCAATCTCCTTATCAATTCACAACAATTCACAAAATCATGTCCGCCTGGCCCCTTCTTGCTGCCCCGCATCGCCCTTTCTTTCTTCTTGGAGCCATCCAGAGCGTGCTATCTATTGCGTTCTGGTTGGGCTTTCTGGATGGCTGGATAAGAGTCTCTCTCCCGGCGGGTGCGTTGCATGGTTGGCTGATGTTGTATGGTTTCTTGCCTTTCTTTGTCTTGGGGTTCTTGTTTACCGCGCTTCCAAACTGGATTAGTGGTTCGCCCGTGGGACGGACGGCCTATATCGGATCGGCCGGGCTAATGGGTTTGGGGGCCGTGGTGTTTTATCTGGCGCTGGGTTCGCGTGGCTGGATCCTGTTTGGCCTTGCCTTACATGTTGCAGGCTGGGTCTGGGCCATGATGGCCTTGGTGCGTGTCTTGATGAAGAATACCAAACCCCAGGATACACGCCAGCCCTGGCTGACCTGGTGGGCAACTTCGTTGGGAACCGTGGGTGATGGCCTATTTCTGCTTGGGGTAGGCAACGACTCAGCGGGGCTGCTGGCCGCCTCATTGAGTGTGGGAGTGTGGTTGTTTTTGACGCCGCTCTTTCTGGGGATTTGTCATCGCATGGTGCCCTGGTTTACCAGTCGCGTGCTGAGTAACTATGTCGTCGTGCGTCCATATGTCCCGTTGTGGGGCATGCTGGTGGCTTGCTTGATTCATGCCGGGCTGGAAATGGCGGCTTTGCTGCAGTGGACCTGGGTGGCCGATCTTCCGTTGGCGGTATTGACGCTGTGGTTTATCAGCCGCTGGGGTATCACCCGCAGCTTTGGCGTGCGTCTGCTGGCCATGTTGCATTTGGCCTTCGTTTGGGCCGCTGTGGCCTTTGTTTTGTATGGTGTGTCCAGCTTGGCCCTGTGGTTGGGACTGCCGTGGAGTGCTGGTCGTGCACCGCTGCACGCCTTGGGCATGGGCTTCTTCGGCGCCATGCTGATTGGTATGGCCTCTCGCGTCAGCTTAGGACACTCGGGTCGCAAGCTGGAGTGCGATGCGACCACTTGGTGGTTGTTTTGGTTGGCGCAAGTAGCTGCGCTACTACGCATCGCCCCGGATATTCTGCCGCTGCCTTCTGCGTATATCGCGGCCTCCGGCTTGTTGTGGCTGACTGTGTTTTGCTTCTGGGTCATCAAATATGCGCCGATGACCTGGCAGCCACGGGTGGACGGTAAGCCGGGCTAATGAGGATCAGTGGCTGGTGCCCTCCGACAGCCGGGTTTTGTTCCACACATTGTATTTTCCGACCGGGCGTTTCATGGGCAGGCGCTTGATTTCCTTGAGGGTAGCGGCGTCGTATACGATCAGTGCGCCGTCGTGTTCCCAAATCGATACCAAGGCGAATTTGCCATAGCGATCGAACTCGACATGGGTGGATGTCTTATCCGGCACGGGGCGCAGGGTGGCGACGATCTCCAAGGTGCGCTTGTCGATGACCTGCATGGCGTCCTTGTGCGGGCCGGTGAATACATCCGCCCATGCGTAGGGCGTGTTTTCGTGGCTGCGCAGGAAGAAGCCGGGCCCTAGGGTCTTGATGTGTTTAATGGTCTTGAAATTGTCCAGGCCGATGACGGTGACGATGCCGTCCTTGAGGTTGGGCGAGGCCATCACTCGTTTGCCCTGGTAGTCGAATGTGATGCCGGAGCCGACATGCGGCATGCCGGGAAGATCGAGCTCGGCGATTCTGTCGCCGCTGTCCAGGTCTACCACCTGGCCTTTGGGGCTGGCGCGTGAGGCGCCGAGCAGATAGCGGTAGCTCTGATCGAAATAGAAGTCGTCCAGATAATCCTTGAGCACGACCTGGCGTGGCTTGAATGCGTCAGGGCCGGTATAGGGGATTTCCCACACCTCCGGGATGTCCTTCAGCGCGGCGACAAAGCTTTTGCGCGGGCGCGCGTCATAGGCTGCGGACACGCGCGAGGTTTTGCCGTTATGTCCTATGACCGGAATGATTTGTTGAGGATCAAGGTCTTCGGTGGATAGGCGCACTAGGTTATGCGGAAGATAGTTGGCTACAAGCACATGCTTTCCGTCGCTTGAAACCGCCAGATTTCGGGTATTCAGCCCGGCGCGGATCTCGGCCACGATTTTGAGATTCCACAGGTCGAACTTGGTAATCCAGCCGTCGCGCGTGGCCCAGAACACGAAGCGTCCGTCTTGGGTGAATTTTGGGCCGCCATGCAGGGCGTAGCGGGTCTGGAAGCGGTGGATCGGTTCCATGACATCGCCATCAAGTACGGTGATGTGATGGTCGCCATGTTCCACGACCAGGGTGATATTGGTCGGGTCGGCCTTGAAGACCGGTTTGGCGGGCAGGTTTTTCGCATCCTTGTTGATGATTTGCGAGGCGCGCATATCGGCCATGTCCCATTTCGGTGGGATCGTGGGCGGGGTGTATATCCATTCGGACAGAGCTGCGATTTCGTTCTT
>SXRG01000010.1 GCA_005793645.1 Burkholderiales bacterium | reverse complement strand
GCATGTCGGTGGCATTAATTGCAAGCCTATTACCGTTGAGATCAACTATGGTCTGTAACTCCTGGCTATGTATCTGCAGGGTGTCAACAATGTGTTCGATCTCCAGTACGCCCCCGGGGTTAGTTACGGCGATGTGTTCCACCAGAATGAGGTGGAACAGTCCACCTACAATTTTGAACACAGCGATGTAGCCTTCTTGCTCACGGCCTTCAATGCGCACGAGAAGCAGGCCCAGCACTTGATGCAGTCGCAATTGGCCCTGCCTGCCTATGAACAGGTGCTGAAGGCGGCACATACCTTCAACCTGTTGGATGCTCGGGGTGCCATTTCTGTGACTGAGCGTGCGGCCTATATTGGTCGTATTCGCAATTTGGCTCGTACGGTGGCGCAGAGCTATCTGGATTCGCGTGCTCGTCTGGGCTTCCCCATGGCCCCAAAGGCCTGGGCTGATGAGGTTTTGGCACAGCGGGAGGTCGCATGAGATTGAATAACCTCCTCGTTGAGTTGTTTGTTGAAGAATTACCGCCCAAGGCCCTCAATAAACTGGGTGATGCCTTTGCTGCCACCCTCGCGGAAAGCTTGCGTGCTCAGGGTTTGGTCACGGCCGATGGCGTAGTGACACCCTATGCCTCGCCGCGTCGCTTGGCTGTTCATGTCACGGATGTGGCGGCCCAGGCAGCCGAACGCGCTGTGGCGCAAAAGCTCATGCCGGTAGCCGTGGCCTTGACGCCGGACGGTCAACCCACACCGGCTTTGCTCAAGAAGTTGGTGGCGTTGGGGCTGTCGGCCGAGTGCCTGCCGCAACTGAGACGCGCCCCGGACGGTAAGGCCGAGACACTGTTCCATGACAGTGTGGTGGCGGGTGCGAGCTTGGCGGTGGGGCTGCAAAGGGCGCTCGACGAGGCACTGACGCGCCTGCCTATCCCCAAGGTTATGAGTTATCAGATTGAGGACGGCTGGCGGACGGTACACTTTGTTCGCCCGGCGCATGGTTTTGTTGCCCTGCACGGCGCAGCCATCGTGCCGGTTACGGTCCTGGGTTTGACGGCGGGACGCAACACGCAGGGGCATCGTTTTGAGGCGGCACAACCGGTAGTGTCGATTCGCACGGCGGATAGTTACGCCGAGCAGATGGTGGTAGAAGGGGCTGTGATTGCCAGTTTCTCGGAGCGTCGTGCCGAGATTGCGCACCAGTTGCAGGTGGCGGCAGAACAGATCGGTGGCGTGACGGTCACTCGTGACGAGGCCTTACTGGATGAGGTGACGGCACTGGTTGAACGGCCCACGGTGCTGGCCTGTCAGTTTGATCCGGACTTCTTGGCGGTGCCGCAGGAATGTCTGATCCTGACCATGAAGGCCAACCAGAAATATTTTCCGTTGTTGGACGCGGCGGGTCGTCTTACGCACCGTTTCTTGCTGGTGTCCAATGTTCGCCCGGCCGATCCATCCATGGTTATCGGGGGCAACGAGCGTGTGGTGCGACCGCGTCTGGCGGATGCTCGTTTCTTCTTTGATCAAGATCGCAAGCGGCCCCTGATTGACCGTGTAGCGGCGCTCGACAAGGTGGTCTATCACAACCGCTTGGGCAGCCAGGGGGCACGCATTGAGCGTGTGCGCCACATCGCCAGAGCCATTGCGCAATCTCTGGGGCAGGCAGTGGAACCGGTCGATCAGGCCGCGCAACTGGCCAAGGCCGATCTCGTCACCGACATGGTGGGTGAATTCCCCGAATTGCAGGGCATCATGGGCCGCTATTACGCCCTGGCCGATGGTCTTCAGGTTGATGTGGCCAATGCCATTGAAGATCATTACAAGCCGCGCTTTGCCGGAGACAGTCTGCCGCGTAACCCGGTTGGTAGCGTGGTGGCCTTGGCGGACAAATTGGAGACATTGGTTGGATTGTTCGGGATCGGCCAGATTCCGACTGGCGATAAGGATCCTTTTGCCCTGCGTCGTCACGCGCTCGGCGTGCTGCGCATCCTGCTTGAACATCGCCTAGCGATCGCCCTGCCAAATGTCCTGGGTCTTGCGGTAGCGGCCTTTGCCGCCGAACAAATTAGTGCCACGGTTGCCGTGGATGTCTATCGCTTCATGCAGGATCGTCTGCGCGTTTACCTGAAGGATCAGGGTCACGCCGCCGATGCGGTGGAGGCTGTGGTCTGTCAGTCACCCGAACGCATTGATCTTGTTCCCCTGCGCTTGGCCGCCTTACAAGGGTTCCGTACCCTGCCCGAATCAGCGGCCCTGTCGGCTGCCAACAAGCGTATCCGCAATATCCTGAGAAAGGCCGAGGGCGAGCCAGGGGCGGTTGATGCAGCGCGGTTGCAGGAGGCCGCCGAGCATGATCTGTATCGCACCCTGTCGGCGACTGAGCCGGCGGTGCAGTCCGCACTGGCTAACGGTGATTACGCCCGGGCATTGACGGCACTGGCAACCCTGAAATTGCCAGTGGATCGTTTTTTTGACGAGGTCATGGTGATGGCCGACGATCTGGCCGTGCGCGCCAACCGCCTAGCGCTTCTGGCGCATCTGAGCCGATTGATGAACTCGGTAGCGGATATTAGTGAATTGAGTAGTGAACCGAACAGTGGGACAGTGGTATGAAACTGGTCATCCTCGACCGAGACGGTGTCATAAATTTTGATTCAGATCAATACATTAAGTCGCCTGATGAGTGGCGACCCATCCCCGGAAGTCTGGCGGCTATTGCCCGTCTGAATCAGTCCGGCTACCGGATTGTGTTGGCTTCCAACCAGTCGGGTGTCGGTCGTGGTTTGTTCGACATGAATACGCTTAATGCTATCCATACCAAGATGCACAAACTGGTGGGACAGGCAGGTGGGCGAATTGAGGCGGTGTTCTTCTGTCCGCATGGTGCGGATTCCGGGTGCGATTGCCGCAAACCCAAGCCGGGCCTGTTTGAAGAGATCGCTCACCGTTATCACACGGACCTGAAGGGTGTCCCTACCATTGGCGATTCCTTGCGCGATTTGCAGGCCGGGGTTGCCGTGGGTTGTCGCCCTATTTTGGTGCGTACCGGAAAGGGCTTGCGTACTCTGGCCAAGGGTGGCTTACCCGAAGGCACACAGGTATTTGATGACCTGGCGGCCGCTGTGGAGGCCTTACTGGCGGTTTAACAGAGATATCGTCTTGCGCGCGGCATCCTGAGGATGAAAGTCTGTGGCGCAGGGCTTGTCGGGCACAAGGCTCGCCCTACGCTGGGGCGGTCCATGTGCTTACCCCCTTGCTGGTGCGGCTTACTCTTCTTTGCGCAATTGTGGGAACAGAATGACATCGCGGATGCTGGCGGCATCGGCGAGCATCATGACGAAACGGTCGATACCAATGCCGCAGCCGCCTGTGGGCGGCAGGCCGTGTTCCAGGGCACGAATGTAGTCGGCGTCGTAATACATGGCCTCTTCATCGCCGGCCTCTTTGGCCGCGACCTGGGCCGCAAAACGAGCGGCCTGATCCTCAGCGTCATTGAGCTCGGAGAAGCCATTGGCGACCTCGCGGCCAGCGATGTAGAGCTCGAAGCGTTCGGTGACCTCGGGGTACTGGTCGTTGGCACGCGCCAGCGGTGAGGCCTCGACCGGGTGCTCGATGATGTAGGTCGGCTGAATCAGCAGGTGTTCGGTGGTTTCTTCGAACAGGGTCAGTTGTAGGCCGCCGAGACCGTCGTTTTTGCGGTAGGCAATCTTGCGTCGTTGCAGTTCGGCCAGGACGAAGGCCTTGTCATCAAGCGGGGCATCCTTCAGGTCCGGGTTGTAAAGACGCGTGGCCTCGACCGGGGTCAGGCGGGCGAAGGGTTTGGCGAGGTTGATGTGGTGCCCTTGGTAGGGGACCGCTGCATGACCGGTGACCTCGATCGCAACGCGGCGCAGGAGGTCCTCGACAAAGCTCATGAGATAACGGTAATCGCGGTAGGCCTCGTAGAACTCCATCATGGTGAACTCGGGGTT
>SXRG01000067.1 GCA_005793645.1 Burkholderiales bacterium | reverse complement strand
GCTCTCCACCGGCATCCGCACGCCGGTGGGGGTCAAGGTATTCGGGGCCGACCTGACGCAGCTTGAGGGGTTGGCGCGGCAAGTGGAGGCTAGCGTCAAGACGGTGCCGGGCGCGGGTTCGGTGTATGCCGAGCGGGTAAGCGGCGGGAGCTATCTCGACATCGTTCCGGATCGCGCGCTTTTGGCACGCTATGGGTTGTCGGTCGACGCCGTGCAGGAAACCATCGCGTTGGCGTTGGGCGGGCAGGTGGTGACCATGACGGTAGAAGGGCGCGAGCGCTACGGCGTTGCGCTGCGTTATCCGCGCGACCTGCGCGACCATCCCGAACAGATCGCCCGCGAAGTGCTGGTGACCACGCCTTCTGGCACGCATATTCCGCTCGGACAGATTGCAAAACTTTCGATCACCCAGGGCGCACCCGGCATCCGCACCGAGAACGGCTTGCTGGTGGCCTATGTGTTTGTCGATGTGCGTGAACGCGACATTGGCTCGTTTGTCGCCGAGGCACAGGCGAAGACGGCGACCGAGGTCAAGTTCCCGCCCGGCTATTACACCCAGTGGAGCGGCCAGTACGAATACATGCAGCGGGCGTTGGCCAGACTCAAGCTCGTGGTTCCGGCCACCTTGTTCGTCATATTCGTGCTGCTCTATCTCAACTTCCGCCGAGTCACCGACACCTTGATCGTCATGCCTTCGGTGCCATTCGCGCTGGTCGGCGGGCTGTGGTTCCTGTGGTATCTGGGCTACAACCTCAGCGTCGCGGTGGCGGTGGGGCTGATCGCCCTGGCGGGCGTCGCCGCCGAAACAGGGGTGGTGATGTTGCTCTATCTTGACCATGCGTTGCAGGAAGCGCGTGTTAGCGCCGAGGCGCGCGGCGAACCGCTGGATGTCGCAGGACTGTACCGCGCCATCATGGCTGGGGCGGTGGAGCGGGTGCGCCCGAAGATGATGACTGTGACCGCCATCATGGCTGGGCTGCTGCCCATCCTATGGTCCACCGGTGCAGGCTCCGAGGTCATGCGCCGCATCGCCGCGCACATGATCGGCGGCATGGTAACCTCAACGGTGTTGACACTGGTGGTTATTCCGGCAATCTATGCGGCCGTGCAACAGAGGAGACTGAAAACATGAATCGCATCCAACACTGGGAATCTGTCTATCAGCGCAAGGCCGTGGATCAGGTGAGCTGGTTCCAGCCGCGCGCGGCCACTTCGCTTGAACTGATCGAATCCATCTGCCCGGACCGCGCGGTGCGCATCATCGATGTGGGCGCCGGGGCATCGGTGCTGGTCGATGATCTGCTCGAAGCGGGCTATTGCAATCTGACCGTGCTGGATATCGCCGCATCGGCGCTGGATGTTTCAAAGGCGCGTCTGGGCGCGCGCGCCGCGCAGGTGGACTGGCGTGTGGGCGATGTAACCACCGTGGATCTGCCCGAGGCAGGATTCGATGTCTGGCATGACCGTGCCGTGTTCCATTTTTTGACCGAGGAGGAAGACCGCCGCCGCTATGTCGCCCAGGTGCTGCACGCCGTGCGGCCCGGCGGCCATGTCATCGTCGCCACCTTCGGCCCTAACGGGCCATTGAAATGCTCCGATCTGGAGGTGCGCCGCTACGCGCCGGAGGATCTTCATGGCGAGTTCGGTGCCGAATTCGACCTGCTCGGGCATCACACCGAGTCGCACCGGACGCCAGCGGGCAAGGACCAGGAGTTTGTGTACTGCTATTGCCGGCGTGGGTTTGATGTCTGATTAAGGGGTAAAGCCCTGGCGACATGACATTAATCTGGCATTAATGTGCAGGCGGCATATTGAAGGCATGAAATGGCATGGGGTGTATGCATGAAAAATATGCGACTTGTTCTATTGATGTTATTGCTGGCCAGCGTGACATTGCCGTTGCCATACGGCCCTCTGGTAACCACTGCCCATGCTGATGGCGGTGGCGGTGGCGGTGGGGGCGGAGACGGCGGCGGCGATGGTGATGGTGACGGTGGTGATGGCGGGGATGGTGATGGCGGAGACGGCGGTGATGGCGGGGACGGTGGCGGATTTGAAGAGATAGATTTCCTGGATTACTTCAATGAGCGAGATGCCGTACCGGACATGATGCTGTTCTCTGGAAAGGTTCGCACCCTGGATCCCCGCGAGGAAGCGCTTCTGATAAGCCAGACATGGCAGCAGTCACCGCTGGCCGTCGCTGTTCAGCGCAGTGCGCCGATGGTCAATGTGCCTGTCTCGGTGATAAGCCCTGTCATGGCACAAGCCAGCATGGATACGGCGCCGGCCAGCCCTTCCCCTGAAAAGCAGGTATCTGCAGGCCGCGATGCCGGTGAACCGGATTTGCATTACGCGCGGCGGCATACGGATACCGACGACGACATTGCGGTAATCATTGCCAACAAGAGATATGCAAGGCACGGCAGCGGCATTCCAGATGCTGCCCCGGCGCCGGCAGACGCAGAGGCCTTCTCTGTTTTCGCAAAGGAGGCATTGGGCATCAAGCCGGGCAATATCATTTGGTTGCAGGATGCGACCCAAGCGCAGCTTTTGCGTGTGTTTGGCTCTGCGGAGCAGCCCCGGGGTCAGTTGCATGACTGGGTAAAGCCTGGCCGCTCGCGGGTGGTGGTGTATTACGCGGGACATGGCGCACCGCATACGGACCGTGACAGCTTTCTGGTGCCTGTCGATGCCGACGCAGGAAGGCTATATCTCAACGGCTACGCGCTTTCCACGCTCTATGGCAACCTTGGACGCCTACAGGCGCGCGCTGTCTGGGTGGTGCTGGAGTCCTGCTTCAGCGGCGTTGCCCAGAGCGGACCCGTCATTTCGCACGCCTCGCCGGTGTTTGCCAGACCCAGTGGGCTGCGTCCGCCCAAGGGGGTGGATGTGATCAGTGCTGCCCGCCATGACCAGATTGCATCTTGGGCGCCGGATGGCAGCCATAGCCTGTTCACACGGCATTTTCTGATAGGCATGAGCGGCAAGGCCGATGCCGCACCATTTGGCAATGGCGATGGCAATGTGGACTGGAAGGAACTGGAACGCTACCTGCAAGATAATCTGACTTACTGGGCCAGACGCTATTACGGCCGCGACCAGAAGGCAGTCATTCAGACGGGAGATCATTGATGCGCGTTTTTACTGCCATGTTGTTGCCGTGGGCGATTTTCGGAATGTTGACGGGATGCGGCGCCATCCGGCCTGCGGGTGTGCCCGTAAGCACCATGCCGCCGACACCTTTGCCGAACTATGCCATCGGGGATGTTTTTGTATTCGAAGGGGGCTATGTCGAGCGTGTCGTGGATGTGCGTGGCGAGCAGGTTGACTGGGAGGCGGCTGGTGGACAGCTTCGTTATACCGCGCAGCGCAACTTTGCGTTGCCGAGGCTGCATTGGGAGACATCCGAAGCCGCCGGCGATGTGGTCATGAACATTGCCCCAAACAAGATGTGGCCCTTGGTGCGCGGCAACACGGCCTATCTTCCAGTTAAGCATGTAGTCAAGGATACGGTACATCATTGGGAGATGCCGTTTGATCAGGTGTGGAATTGTCGGGTCGATGCCCCCGAGCGACTGACCGTGCCCGCCGGCACATTCGACACCTATCCGGTCACCTGCCGCCGCAGCACCTTCCTGTCGAGCACCTGGATGCAGACGCGGCGCTGGTATTACGCGCCGTCCATTGGCCATTATGTGCGCTATTACAATGAAAGCGCCGGGACGCGACAAACCCCGTATCAGGTGATAGAACGCGACTTGGTGGTTCATATCCCTTCTCTGGGCAGGTTATCGACGCCACAGGCCCAGGCAGCGGAGGCGCATTTTCAGAATGCATTGGAGCGACTTGCCAGTGGGCAGGCATCGGAGTGGCACAGCGAGGATGACCGGTATGGCCGCCGCATTGCCATCAAGAACAGCTTTGTCAGCGAGGATGGGCGCGTTTGCCGGGATTTTGAGTCAACCTTGCGCAATGACGGTCAAGAAGTCGCGCATCAGGCCACGGCCTGCCGTGACAAAAAAACCTGGCGCTATGCCCTGGCCAAGGAAAGGCTTGGGGTGGCGCGCGCACATTGATGAAATCGAAATGGCGGCCAGTGTCCTGTTGAGGATGACAGGCGAAGTATCAGGAATTCTTCCAGCATAGGGCGGCCTCAAAGCCGCCGGGCGGCAGATTGTGCAGCTGCAGGACGGCACCATGCAGTTCGGCGATGCGGCTAACGATGGCCAGACCCAGACCGCTGCCGGTGGCAGATGCGTCGCGTCCACGATGGAATCGCACGCCAAGTCCGGAGATCTCGTCAGGGGCGACGCCGGGGCCGTCATCGCGCACGGCCAGGCAATGCTGCCCGTCATGCAATTCGGCACATAACCGGATAAGGCAACCGGGCGGCGTGTGGCTGCATGCGTTATGTACCAGGTTGATAAGCGCGGTGCGTAACAGGTCGTCGTCCCCCTGAATGGGCGGCAGCGTGGCAATCGGGTCAATGGCGATGCGGTGGCCGCTTCCCGTCGCCATGCCTTCGGTCGCTTCGAATACCTCTTGCAGAAGTAGGGTGGGATCAATGGTGTCTGTTTTTCCCAGACCGGTTGCGGGATCCAGCCGGGCCAGGCGCAGCATCTGTCCGATCAATCGCTCCGCGCGCCGTATGCCTTGCAGGACTTGACCGATCGCATGGTTCCGGTCTTCGGCGTCTGCGCTGGCGGCAGCGACCTGGGCCTGTATCTTGATCGCGGCGATGGGGGTGCGCAGCTCGTGCGCGGCTTCCGAAGTGAAGCGGCGCTCCCGCGTCATGGCGGCGTCGATGCGCGCAAGCAATTGATTGATGGCGTCGAGCAGGGGAATGGCCTCGTCTGGCGTATCCGGCTGCGTGATGGGATCGAGATGCTCGACCGTGCGGGCCGAGACGGTATTGGCCAGCGCATTGAGCGGCTGCAGTCCGCGCCGCACGGCCAGATATACCAGACCGATCAGCAACGGCAGGGCGAATAGCGGCTGCAGGGCGACTTGCCAGGCGACCTCCAGCGCAGCCTGTTCGCGGGTGTCGCGCAGGTGCGCCACATGAATGCGCAGATCGGGCGCGTGTATGACGGTGAGCACACGCCAACGATTATTGGAAAGGTCGATGTTTTCGATGCCCTCTTTGAGGGTGTCTGGAATCTCCGGAGCATTCGCTGAGCGCAGACGAACGCCGCTGCTGTCCGAAACCACGAAGATCAGATTCTGGTCATAAGGGTGTTTTACATTGTGGTGGATCACCTCAGTGATCCAGTGCGCGTGCGTACCGTCCTCTGTGTCTGTGCGCTGCGTTTGCCGGTCCCACCTGTCGTTCTCGCGCTCAATCTGCGCATGCAACAATTCGGCGGCCTGTACAAGCTGGCCGTCGAGCAGTTCATCGGTCTCATGCAGCGCCTTGGCATAGCTAACCCAGATCGCGACGGACCATGTTGCGATGGAAACCAGGGATATGGTCAGCAGCAAGCGAGCACGAAGAGAGGTCATGGCGTGGATCCCAGCCGATAGCCCAGCCCGCGCACGGTTTCGATATAACTGTTACCGAGCTTCTTGCGCAGGTGATGGATATATACCTCGATCGTGTTGCTGGCGGCCTCCTCGCCCCAGGCATACAGCCCATCTTCCAGCTCGGCGCGGCTGCGGATGGCGTTGGGATGGCCAAGCAGTTCATACAGCAGGGCATATTCCTTGGCGGACAGGCTGATGGGCTGGCCATGCAAGGTGACCTGGCGCGTTGATGGATCGAGACATACATCGCCATGTTGCAGCAGGCTTACGCCGGTATGCGTGGCTCGGCGCAGCAGGGCGCGCAGGCGCGCATGTAATTCCGGTAGATCGAATGGCTTGATCAGATAGTCGTCGGCACCGGCGTCTAGGCCGGCTACCCTGTCTTCCAATGCGTCGCGGGCGGTAATGATGAGCACCGGGATAGGGTTGCCTTGAGCGCGTAACTCGCGCAGCAGCGACAACCCGTCGCGGCGCGGCAGGCCCAGATCGAGCACGCATGCGGCGAATGCCTCGGTCTTGAGCGCCATCTGCCCATGCTCGCCATCGCGCAACCAGTCCACCGCGTAACCGGCCAGCTTGAGCGCGGCGCGGATACCATCGCCAAGCAGGGCGTCGTCTTCGATCAGGAGGATGCGCATGGGAGCCTTCGCAGGAATGGATTCTGGATTCTACATGCGCGACTCGACATCCTTGATGCCATTCGTGATTTCTACCCGGCGACCCGCGTCGGCATCCTCACGCCCTGGCCTTGGATGCGCTGAAAGTGCTTTGCGGTATGCCGCGGCTGCGGCTGAATAATCCCCTTGCTCCTTCAGGAAATCCCCCCAGAAGTAGTTGGCGTCGATGCCATTCGGGTTAATGGCAAGGGCCTTCAGAAGATATTCGCGCGCCTTCTTTTTGTCGCCGAAGCCAATCGGCCAGCCGGGCACCTTGTAGTGAAGGCTGCCCAGCGAGGTATAGGCGGAACCGGCCAGCGCGTTGGGATCGATGCGCTCGGCCTCCAGCAGACGATCGCGTGCTTTCTCGGCCAGGCTGAGTGCAGAGAACCCACCCCTGGCCTTGGCATAACCGGCAAGCACGATGCCTTCCCAGATCAGCGCCTCGGCACGGCCGGGCAGTTTTTCGGCGACGGCACGCGACTGCCCGGCCAGGGTCTTGAATGCGCCCTCTTGCTCCTTCTCCGGTAATTTGTAGTTGATGCGCGCCCACTCCGTCTGGATGCGAACGATTTCGGGCGGTAGGTCGGCGGCACGGGCTGTGGCCGAGAGTAAACAAACGACGCAGGCGATGACAAGGTTCTTCATGGTTCATATCTCCTTGAGTGTGGATGCTTTTGCGAAGGGTGCCATAGCCCGTGTCTGGGCTTTCAGGCCACGGTCCACCAGGCGGGGCAGCAGGCCGTTCAGCCGGGCGAAGAATCGTTCCGGCCCGCCCATGGCACATTCGGCGGCACCGCGTTTCATGGCTGTGACGATGCGCGCGGCAACGATATCGGGGTCGTCGAAGGGCATGCCCGTCGCGGCACCCATGGCGATCACACGCGCGTCGTTGAGGGCAGTGCGCGTCGCGCGTGGTGCTGCGTAGAGCACCTCGATGCCGGTGTCGGCCAGTTCCCGGCGCAGGGCCTCGGAAAAACCGCGCAGGCCGAATTTGGCGCCTGAATAGGCGGCGAACCAGGGAAATCCGATGGCGCCGAAGGTCGAGCCGATATTGACGATGCCGCCCTGCCCGGCCGCCAGCAGGTCGGGCAGCACAGCACGGGTTAGCAGCAGGGAAGCAGTCAGATTGGTGGCGACGAGTCGTTCGATATCTTCCGGTGGCGTTTCCGAAAACGCGCCGAAACTGGGAAGGGCAGCGTTGTTGATCAGAATGTCCAGGCCGCCCAACCGGGCAAGGCCGGCATCGCGCAAAATTTCGGGCGCATCCGGCCCGATGATGTCCAGGGTCAGGAATTCCACGCGCGCCTTGGGATACGCCTGCCCCAGCGATCCGGCTAGATCCGACAGTGCCGCCGGGTTGCGTCCCACCAGGAGCAGATTCGCCCCGGCGGCGGCGAGTTGTCGGCAAAGCGCGGCGCCGAGGCCGCCCGCGGCGCCGGTGACGGCGATGCGTTGTCCGGTGATTTTCATGCGTGCCCCCCGATCATCGGCAGTGAACGGAAGATGTCGCCGTAGAGCCGGTAGAACATCCTGGCGCAATGGATCACTGCCGCCTGATCGTCGGGTTGTTCAAGGCGATTGACGACATTGGCGAAGTGCCCCATGTGTTCCTGATCCAGGGTGCCGTGTGAACGCAGGTAACTGAAGGCCGTATCGGGCAGACCGAGGCTTTGCTGGATCGCATCGGCAGCGGAACACGCCAGGGCGACACTGGTGCCCTCGAGCACCAGTACCATGCCGAACAGCCCCACCGGATTGCGTCGCAGCACTGTGTAGTAGGCGTAGGCAACCATGAGATCGGTAGCCGACCTCGGCGGGCCATCGCGGACGGCATCGGTGTCGCCGCCACAGGCAGCAATGTCGGAAAGGATCCATTCCTCATGGCCGACTTCCTCGACGATGTAATGCGCCAGCGCCTTGCGCAGCCATGGTGTCTCACAACGCAGGCCGGCGGCCATGAGCAGCGGCGTGGTTTCCTTGACATGGTGGTAGGCCTCAGTCAGGAAGGCGAGGTAGCTTTCAAGCCCCAGTCGTCCGCTTGCGCCTTCGCGCAGAAACGGGATGGAAAGAAATTCCGCCCGCGCATCGGCGGTGGCTTCCAGCAATCTTTCATTGAAGTTCATAAAGGGCCTCCAGTTTGTCTTGGTAGTGCGTAGCGATGGTTTCGCGGCGTGGGCGGCCATTGGCGGTGGCTAACCCGTTGGCGGGTGAAAACGGGGTGTCTGCAATGATGAAGCGACGGACGCGCGCGTAGTCGGGCAGGCTGGCGTTGACCCGCGCCACCGCCCCTTCGACATCTGCCCGTGCCACGCCGTGTGAAACGATGACAGCAGAAAGCCAGGCGCGCGCCTCGCCGAACACCGCGGACTGACGGATGACCGGTTCGCGTTGCAGTTCGGATTCGACCCATTCCGGAGCGATGTTGCGGCCCAGCGCGGTGATGATGATGTTCTTCTTTCGTCCTGCAACGAAGAGAAAGCCCGCTTCATCCAGGCCTCCCAGATCGCCGGTGGCCAGCGGCGCGCCGGTCTGTTCGGGAGGCTCACCCAGATAGCCCAGGTGGGTCTGGCCCGCGATCAGAATTTCTCCGTCCGCTGCAATCGTGACGGCCAGATGAGGCAGAGGACGGCCGACGCTGCCAATCTTGTCCGCGCCCGGACGGTTCAGGGAAACGACCGAGGCGCATTCCGAGAGGCCGTAGCCTTCGAACACCGGAAGCCCGGCTTCGCGGGCGCGAACCAGGGTTTCCGGCGACACGCGGGCACCGCCGACGGCGGCAAAGCGAAGGCGCTTCGGCGGCGCCAGGCGGCCGGCCTCAATCTCCGCAAGCCAAGCTTCCAGCATCTGCGGCAGCAGGATGACGCTGTCGGCGGCACTGTCCTCCAGGCATCGGGCAAAGCGCGCCGCGTCGAAGCCGGCAGCACCCATGAGCCCCGTTTCGGCCAGGGGTGGCATCGCTACCGACATGCCGGCGAGCCGGGGCGCCAGCACGCCCGCCACATTCTCCAGCAACACCGGCAGCGGCAGGGCGCACAGGTGCCGTTTTAGAGCCAGGGGCGACAGTGCCCCAGCCAGGGTGGCGGCGGTGGCCGCCATCTGGCCTGCCGACAGACAGACGCCCTTGGGATCGCCCGTGGTGCCGGAGGTGAACGTGATCTTCGTGGTGCCGACCGGCAGCCGGACTGGTGTATCGATCTGTCGTGCCAGCAACGCATTGCCCTGCCATTCGCCGATGCGCTCGAATCCCATCTCCAGGGCGAGTATCTCGTCGGGCCGGTCGGTGATCGCCAGATCGGCGCCAGAAGATTCGATGGCATGAATACGCTGGGCGGGTGAAAAGAACAGCGGCAGCGGTACATGTGGAATGCTGGCGTCTGCCAGGGCGTCGTCCGCGGAAATCCAGCGG
The DNA here is from genome assembly GCA_005793645.1 of Burkholderiales bacterium. Classification (GTDB taxonomy): domain Bacteria; phylum Pseudomonadota; class Gammaproteobacteria; order Burkholderiales; family Thiobacillaceae; genus QYQG01. Next base: position 5,033 of record SXRG01000067.1, on the reverse strand, counting down.
GCGCCGTTGTCCATGAGCGTGACGACGCAAGAATGCCCAGTCGGTGCGCTCATCTGGTGTTCCCGTTCATGCGCGACAGGCGGCGCATCGCGTCGCTGACTGAAGCACAGACGACCAAGGGATGATGATCGTAATAGCAGCCCCATGCATCTGCATCGTCGCCAAGACGTGAGGCGTCCGCGTGGGCGATGGTGAGCAGCGGTAGGCCCATGCGGACGAATATGCCACGCAGTTCCTCGGTGGCGGTGAATACCATCCACTCATGGCCGGAGGTGGCAAGGTGGCGGGGAAGATTCAGCATTAGCGCGGTTCCGGCGCCTGGTCGATCTGCCGCCAGTTGCCCTACCTCGGCGATGGCGCGGCGCGGTACGGAACGCCCCGCGATCCGCTCAATCGCCGACTCGATGGGTTCGTCCAGATAGCGTTCGAGAAACAAGGGATCGCGGGCTGACCGGATGCCGACGGCCGCCTTGACGCTTCCGTCCCGTGCCAGTGTCATCAGCTCCGGCATGAAACCGGGCAGCCGGGCGCCGTAATGTTGGGCGAAAATGCCGGCGATGAAGTCCTCGGCGGCCCGGCGACCCGCCTGCCCTTCGACGAATCGGGCCACGTCGTCTGCGGCGTCCCCGGAATGGTATGCAAGCCTGGCAATGGATGTGACTGTCATGATGGGCGCCCTTTGCGCGTTATCGATGGCGCAAGTATCAGAGACAAACCTTAATTGCCTCTTAACGCGAATAAATAACCTCGGCTTATGTCGGAATGCAAAAAATTGCATCAAGCTCCGTAAGATAAACTTGCCTTTGTCTGATGGCGATTGACCCTCTCGATATTCTGGGATAGGGTTTCGCCGCCGTTCAATTTGGAATTGGCGCACGTGCATCCATAAGGAGAAAAAATGAAATACATGAAAAGAATGGCGTTCGCGGGCCTTTTGGTGGTGGCATCGCTGTCGTTTGCCGGGCAGGATGAAGTGACCTATCGCAAGGACATTGCGCCGCTCTGGGGGCAGAAATGCAAGCGTTGCCACGGTGCCGATTCGCCTGGTTTGGCGGAATTTAATGCTAATGTAGATAAATATAAGTTGTTGAACAAAGGTCCTCGCATGGATAGCTATCCGCATCTGGTTCAGTTTATTGGCTGGCCGGATACGGGCGCGCTCATGCGTCGTCTGGATGATGGCAAGAACACCAAGAGTGGTAAACCGGGCAACATGTACTCCCAATTAGGTGACAGTGAGGAAGAACGCCAGAAAAATTTGGAACTGTTCAAGGCCTGGGTTGGTGAGGGCGGCTGGGTGCTGAAGAAATTCAATGATTTGACCCGTGAAGACCTGGGCAAAATGCGTGTGCCCGAATAGCCTCCGTCGGGTTAGAGTTACCTGACCTCGTTAGCGAAGGTTTTTGGGGTCGTAAGGGGTGCTTTTGATGGGCACCCCTTATGATTCGCCGACTTGGTTCGTCGGTTTATGGGCACAATGTCAACAGATTAAAGGACGAAAAACAGGGGGTTGAGTAGCCTGCTCATGTGCGACCGGGTCGGGGCGTTTGGTCGGACCGTACAAGGTCAAGAAGGTGGGGCAAGCGTCATCGTGACGATGCGCTAAACGGGTCCTGCCTGGCTTGGGAGTGGGACAGTTTTTATCTTTGGCTGCGTAATTGGCACTGTTTGTGTCTATTGCTGCGGTTTACCCGTCCGTTGTAAGCCAGATGGCGGTTGCCTTTGCAGGGAATAACCTCGGTTTATGTTCGAATTCAAAAAATTGACTGTCATTGCGGGGACGGTATGAATACTCTAGGAGCTGGTAAAAGATCGGCTTGTCCTATCTTGACCTGTCTTTGAACAGGTTGTTTTGTTCCGCAACGGAACGTACTTTTGAGGTTTATCTATGCGTATTATTCTTCTCGGCGGCCCCGGCGCGGGCAAAGGCACCCAAGCGAACTACATCAAGGAAAAGTACGGCATTCCGCAGATTTCCACCGGCGATATGTTGCGCGCCCATGTGAAGGCAGGCTCCGAGTTGGGTGTGGCGGCGAAGAAGATCATGGATGCGGGTGGTTTGGTGTCCGACGATATCATCATTGGCATGGTGAAAGAGCGTTTGACTCAGGACGACTGCAAGGCCGGTTATCTGTTCGACGGCTTCCCGCGCACCATTCCGCAAGCCGAGGCCCTGAAGGCCGCCGGCGTGCCGATTGATGCCGTGGTGGAGATTGATGTGCCGGATTCTGAGATCGTCAAGCGCATGTCTGGTCGCCGTGTGCATGTGGCCTCCGGTCGCACCTACCATATCGTGTTCAATCCGCCCAAGGTCGCCATGAAGGACGATGTCACCGGCGAGGATCTGATCCAGCGTGACGACGACAAGGAAGAAACCGTTATGAAGCGCCTCGATATCTACCACGCTCAGACTGAACCGCTGGTCAAGTTTTATGGCGATTGGGGTAACACCGGCGCGGCCGATGCGCCCAAGTACATTCGGGTGTCCGGTGTGGGCTCCGTGGACAGTATTACCGGCGCCGTGTTTGCCGGCCTGGACGCGCTGAAGAAATAAGGCATGGCCCAAATCCCGGCATTTACCGAGGCCGACCTGGCCTTGATGCGCGAGGCGCTCCGTGAGCGCTTTGGGCATGCCGTCGAGATGGATGAGGTCGAGACTGAGGTTCGCATCACCCCGGCTGATCGCGACTTGACGACCTGCCCGGCCTTGTATTGGGAAGAGGACGGCTGCCGCTTTGTGTTGTCGAAGACCGGCGTGAACCAGTTTCGTTCCATGTTTTTCTGGTCGGTGCGGGATCGTTTTTCCACCGGTCAGGAGGAGTACGATAACCTCGGCGATTGTATTGTGACGTTGCTCAAGATGCAGGAAGAGGCCGCCGCCATACGCAAGTCGATGCCGCAAGGGTTTGATCCGAATGGGGTGGAGTTGACATAATCAAGCATTAACAGGGTGATCATGCTTGCACCCTTGATCTGGAGTAAACAAATGGAAAAGAAAAACGCATTTTATGCACAATCCGGCGGCGTGACCGCCGTCATCAACGCATCCGCCTGCGGTGTCATTGAAACCGCACGCAAGCATGCCGACAAGATCGGCACCGTGTATGCCGGTCGCAACGGCATCATCGGCGCGTTGACCGAGGATCTGATCGATACCGCGCTGGAAAGTGCCGCCGATATCGCCGCGCTGCGCCATACCCCGTCGGGCGGCTTCGGCTCCTGCCGCTTCAAGTTGAAAAGCCTGGAGGCCAACAAGCGCGAATATGAACGCCTGATCGAGGTATTCAAGGCGCACAACATCGGCTACTTCTTCTACCACGGCGGCGGTGACTCGGCCGACACCTGCTATAAGGTGAGCCAGTTGTCCGAGGCCATGGGCTACCCCATCCAGGCCATCCATGTGCCCAAGACCGTGGATAACGATCTGCCGATTACAGACAACTGTCCGGGTTTTGGCTCGGTGGCTAAGTACATTGCCGTCTCCACCTTGGAGGCATCGTTTGATGTGAAATCGATGTCCAAGACATCGACCAAGCTGTTCGTGATCGAGGTGATGGGGCGTCACGCCGGCTGGATCGCCGCTGCCGGTGCGCTGGTGGCTGATCAGGGTATCCCGGTCGTTACCCTGTTCCCCGAGATTGAGTTCAACGAAGAGAAGTTCATCGACAAGGTACAGTTGATGGTGCAAAAGTTCGGTTATTGCACGGTTGTGGTTTCGGAAGGCTGCCACTATCCGGATGGTCGTTTCTTGGCCGAGCAAGGCACTCGTGATGCCTTCGGTCATGCGCAACTGGGGGGCGCTGCTCCGGTCGTGGCCAACATGGTCAAGGCGCGTCTGGGTCTTAAGTTTCACTGGGCCGTGGCGGATTATCTGCAACGGGCCGCACGGCATATCGCCTCCAAGTCGGATGTCGAGCAGGCTTACGCCCTCGGAAAATCGGCGGTCGAATTGGCTGTGGCCGGCCATAATTCGGTCATGCCGACCGTGGTGCGCAAGTCCTCTTCCCCGTATGTGTGGGAGATTGGTCATGCGCCGCTGTCGCAGGTCGCCAATGTTGAGAAATTCATGCCGCGCGATTTCATCAGCGAGGATGGCTTTGGGATTACCGATGCCTGCCGCGAGTACCTGTATCCTCTGATCCAGGGCGAGGATTACCCGCCCTATGAAAACGGTATGCCGAAGTATGTGTCGCTGGAGAATCAGTCCGTAGCCAGGAAACTGGTCGCGTTTGACCTGTAATCTGCGCGGATGACCATCGATCGGGCGCGTGAACTGTTGGCTGTGCAAGTGGGCTTTGGTGGCTTCTACAACGGAAACTCTGCCAAGCTGATCCTTTCCGAGGTTCAGAAAGAACACGGGCAGGCCGCAGTGGACGCGCTGATCGGTGAGATGGGTTTGAATCCGGTGTTTGGCTTTATGCCGGGTACGCGATTTGTGGGTGGCATTGCGTATCTTTGAGGGTGAGTCTGGGGTTTTTGTTTTTTTTCCGGGAGTGTGTAAATGAATGAGTATTTAGTATTTTCCTTAATTGCGGCGGGCATTGCCCTGCTGTACGGGGTTGTTACCATTAAATGGATTATGGCATTGCCGACCGGAAACGATCGGATGCGAGCCATTGCAGCGGCTGTTCAAGAGGGCGCACAGGCCTATTTGAATCGTCAGTACACAACGATTGGTATCGTTGGCGCGATTTTGTTGGTTGCCATTTTTGTGTCCTTGGGCTGGCAAACTGCTGTTGGTTTTGCGTTAGGCGCTGTTCTTTCTGGCGTGACAGGGTTTATCGGCATGAATGTGTCGGTGCGTGCCAATGTGCGTACCGCACAGGCCGCAAGCCAGGGCCTCAATGCTGCGCTGAATGTCGCCTTCAAGGGTGGCGCCATCACTGGCATGCTGGTGGTTGGTCTGGGCCTGTTGGGCGTGGCGGGTTACTACACCTTCCTGATTAGCACGGGCATGGACCCCAAGGCTGCCACTCACGCGCTGGTGGGTCTGGCCTTCGGCAGCTCGCTGATTTCCATCTTCGCCCGTCTTG
>SXRG01000066.1 GCA_005793645.1 Burkholderiales bacterium | reverse complement strand
CCGGTCTGGTTCTGGGTGGATATTGTTCAGCCCTTCGGAATGTATGCCAGCTTTGCCATGGTCATTGGGCTGGCAGGCCTGTGGGCGCGGCGTTTCTTGGTCGATCGTGTGCGTTATATCTCCACGCCTTCTGACCATCTGATGCTGGCTCTGCTTATTGCCATTGGCCTGTCCGGGATGATGATGACCTTTGTGGCTCATACCGACATCATTGCACTCAAGGCCTTCGCCCTGGGTCTCGTGGTGTTTGATTGGCATCCCGTGCCGACCGAGCCTGTTCTGTTAGTGCATCTGGGACTGGTCGCCCTGTTGATGGTTATCTTCCCGGTGAGCAAGTTACTACACGCTCCGGGGATTTTCTTTAGCCCGACCCGCAACCAGATGGATAACCCACGCGAGCGGCGCCATGTGGCACCTTGGGCCGCGACCCTTGACAAAGACTGATTGGAAGCTTGACCCCCCCAGGTCAGGTTTATGGAGTCCTAAGGAATCAATCGAAGGAATCGTAAATGGCAGCTCCTAAATTTGAAGTACCGACGCTTACCGAATTCACTGTTGTCCCCGAGATCCAGGAAGGCTCGATGGCGCACATGAAGTCGTTCATCGCTAACGAGAAGGTTCAGACATTCTTGGGGTATCCGTGGGAACTGGGTGAAGACTGGAAGGAGCGCGCCCTTGATCGCATGGGTGATTTGCTGGGCAAATATCGTTCCATTCGCGTGTTCATGGATGCGTGTGTGCATTGCGGTGCCTGTACCGACAAATGTCATTATTTCTTGGGTACGGCGGATCCGAAAAACATGCCGGTTGCACGCCAGGATTTGATGCGCAAGATTTATCGCCGCTACTTTACCCTGCCAGGCAAGGTGGCCCCGTGGTTGGTGGGTGCTGAGGACCTGACCCAGGAAACACTGGACGACTGGTACAACTACTACCATCAGTGTTCCGAGTGTCGCCGTTGTTCAGTCTATTGCCCGTACGGCATCGATACGGCCGAGATCACCATGGCTGGCCGCGAAATTCTGAACCACGTGGGTATGGGCCAGAAGTATTCCAACGAGATTGTTGGCAAGGTCCAGAAGATCGGTAATAACCTGGGCCTCCCGGGTCCGGCGCTTGAAGATACCCTCAGCGGACTGGAAGAGGATGTCTTGGATGCGACCGGCGTCGCGGTGAAGTTTCCGATCGATGTCGAGGGCGCCGAGATCTTGTTGGTGACTCCGTCGGCGGACTTCTTTTCTGAACCGCATGTCGAATCCCTGATCGGCTATGCCAAGGTATTCCATGCGGCGGGCGTATCCTGGACCTTGTCCACGAAGGCCTCGGAGGCGGGTAACTTCGGTTTGTTTGTCGCCAACTACGATACGATGCGCACCGTTGCAAACCGTATCCGTGATGCCGCCTTGGAACTGGGTGTGAAACGGATCGTTGTAGGTGAATGCGGTCACGCATGGCGCGTTGCCTACTCCTACTGGAATACCCTCAACGGGGTAGGTTATGGTGGTGACGATCCGTATGCCAAGCAGTTGCAAGAACAACTGGATTCGCGCTATCCGCAGCCGCAACACATTTGTGAATACACCTGGGATCTGATTCAGCAGGGAGCCTTGGAGTTTGACGCATCGCTCAACGATCATCTCGTGATCACCATGCATGACTCTTGCAATGTGGCGCGGGGCTCACGGATGGGCAATGAAGCGGGTGGCCAGTTCACAATTCCGCGCAATATCATCAAGGCGGTTGCCAACAATTTTCACGACATGGCCTCCGAGACAATCGGTGAGGCGACCTTCTGTTGTGGAGGCGGTGGCGGCCTTTTGACCGACGACCTGATGGAGGTTCGTGTTAAGGGTGCCCTGCCACGGATGAATGCATTGAACACGGTGGTTCAGGGGCAGCAGGTCAATTTCATGGCCACCATCTGCGCCATCTGTAAAGCGCAGTTCACCAAGGTGCTGCCGTATTACGGGTTTGATATGAGTATGGTCGGTGGCGTGCATCAGCTCGTCAGCACGGCTATCAAGTTGGGTTAATCAAGGTTCAAGGTTTATAGGAGAGCAACATGGCGGTGACTTCCAAAGATGTAAAAAAGACTGAGGGCCAACTCTGGCGTCGTTACAAGGACGGCCAGGACGAATCGGACTATCGCTCCAGCCAAGATAAGATTTTTCAGGCTAGTTGGACCCACAAGTGTCCTGAGTATGTTCAATCAGCGCCTCCCTGCCAAGGTTCTTGTCCGGCTGGCGAGGATATCCGCTCTTACCTCAATATTGTGCGCGGTATCGAAAAGCCGACCAACGGCCAAAGCTGGCAGGAATACGCCTGGCGTCGCCTGACGACCGCCAACCCGTTCCCGGCCGTGATGGGCCGCGTTTGCCCGGCCCCATGCGAATCGGGCTGCAATCGCAACCAGGTTGAAGAGAATGTCGGCATCAACTCGGTGGAGCATTTCCTCGGCAATTGGGCCTTGGAAAACAACATGGCTTTTGGTGAAGCGGGCCCGGCCACCGGCAAGAAGGTTGCACTCATCGGTGGCGGTCCGGCTAGCCTCGCGGCGGCCTACCAGCTTCGCAAGATGGGTCATGCCTGCACCATTTTTGATGACCATGCCGAACTGGGTGGCATGATGCGCTACGGTATTCCCGGTTTCCGTACACCGCGTGAAGTACTTGATGGCGAGATTAAGCGCATCATCGATATGGGTGTTGAAACTCGCATGAACTGCCGTGTGGGCACCGACATCTCCATGGCTGAGATTGAAAAGAATTACGACGCAGTGCTGTTTGGCCTTGGCGCTCAGGCTGGCCGTGCGCTGCCTGTGGATGGTGCTGACGCGCCCAACTGCGTGACTGCCATGTCATTCCTGCGCGCCTTTAACGAAGGCCGCTTGCAGCATGTGGGTGACAAGGTGGTCGTTATCGGCGGTGGCGACACCTCGATCGATGTGGCGACCGTTGCGCGCCGCCTCGGCAAGATCACCAATGCGTCCGAGAAGGATATGCCCGAGCATGTGCTGGCTGGGCAGGCCGCGCATGATGTGGCTGAGATCGCTGCCCGTCAGGGTGTTGATGTCGTTTTGATTTCCCGCGCGACAGTCGAGAACATGGCTGCCAACAAGCATGAGATCGATCAGGCCAAGGCTGAGGGCATCGAGATTATTGGTGGCGTGACGCCGGTTGCGGTCGTCAAAGACGCCAATGGTCGCGCCATCGCCCTGCGTGTGGCCGAGTTCGAGATGGTTGGCAAAGAGACGAAGATCAAGGAAGGCACCGAGCGCGATATCTCCGGGTCGCTGATCGTTTCCGCTATCGGTCAGGCGGTCGATTTCACGGGTCTTGAATCCTTCAACAACAACAACGGTCTGATGAAGACCGACAAGAACTACCGTTTCCCCGGTAAGGAAAATGTCTTCGTGGCCGGTGATGTGATCCGTCCGCACCTGCTCACCACAGCGATCGGCCACGCCCGTATTTGCGCCGAGGGCATTGACGCATTCCTGAAGGGTGAAGAGGCTGGCAAGCGGCCCAAGGTCGATGTGGCGCACTGGGATATGGTGCGCAAGTGGACGGAGTCCGGTCATGTATACAACGAGCATCATGGTCAGGAGTGGGGCACTTCGGAATGGAAAGATGTCCTGCATAACTTTGATGACCGTTCCGGCCGTTACATCATCCCGTCCACCCAGTTGTTCTTAGGCCATTTTGCCAACACACCACGCCTCAAGCGTGATGTGACCGTGCTAAATGCGGACAGTGCACTGGGTAATTTCGAAGACCGCCTCCATGCCCTCGATGAGAAACAGTCTGTTGCCGAGGCCAAACGCTGCATGTCCTGTGGCATGTGCTTTGAGTGCGACAACTGCGTGATCTATTGCCCGCAGACCGCCGTATTCAAGGTCAAGAAGAAAGACAGCCCCACGACCGGTCGCTATGTGGATACCAACTACAGTAGGTGTATTGGTTGTCATATTTGTGCAGATGTCTGTCCGACCGGCTATATCCAGATGGGTATGGGTGACTAAGGTTCGGTGCATCCGGCAATCTCTTCAGAAGGAACTGGCATGATGGCCAAGTCGTTATTGAAACGCGGTATCGGTGTGATGCTCTTTGCAGTCGGTGGTCTATTGGCGCCGCTGTCTGTAGCTCAGGCCGGTGTCGATGTACCCAAGTTGCCCCCAGCTAAGGGGGCGAGCAAGTGTGTCGAGGACACCGACTTCATGCGTCGTAACCATATGGATTTGCTTAAGCATCATCGTGACGATACGCTGCGCTTGGGCATCCGGACTACAAAGCATAGTCTCAAGGGCTGTGTGGAGTGTCATGCCAGCGAAAAGACTGGGAGCGTGGCGGCTAACAAGGAAGATTTTTGTGTGGCCTGTCACAGCTATGCCAGTGTGAAGTTGGATTGCTGGGGCTGTCATGCCACCAAACCAGCCCAAAAGTCGGCCCAAAAGCCTGCCGGTCATCCATCGGCCGTGTCTGGCTCGACTCGCGCAGGAGGGGACAAATGAATCAGCACGAAAATGCTCACGCTGACAAATCCGTGGATACGCTGACCACCGACACCGCAACACGCCGTGATTTTCTAAAAGCGGGTGCCGTTGTGGCGGGTGCTACCTTGGCCCCGGGCGTCTTGTTTTACGGGGTGGCGCACAGCCGCCCTGCCGAAGAACCGGCCTCCAAGGCGGTTCGCTGGGGTATGCTGATCAATACGCAGAAATGCGGTGATGGTTGCAAATCCTGTGTGACGGCCTGTAACGAAGAAAACGGGCTGTCCGGCAAGACCGGTCCCCAGGATTCGCAGTGGATTCGCAAGGTAGATATTCGCAATCTACAGACGGGTGCCCATCATGAATTGCCGATGCTGTGCCAGCATTGTGAAAACCCACCTTGTGTCGATGTGTGTCCGACTGGCGCCTCGATGAAGCGTGCCGATGGCATTGTTCTGGTGGATCGTCATATCTGTATTGGTTGTCGTTATTGCATGATGGCCTGCCCGTACAAGGCCCGGTCTCTTGTGCATGAGCCACTCACTGAGCAAAAACCGGATGTGCCTCGTGGGATGGGTTGCGTTGAGGCCTGTACCTTCTGTGTCCAGCGGGTGGATCGTGACGAAGCTCCGGCCTGTGTCGATGCCTGTACTCAGGCCGGTCATAACGCCATGCTGTTCGGCAATCTTAATGACGCGGAGGGGCCGATCGCCAAGGCATTGAAGTCCATGGCTAGTACCGAAGTTCGGGCCGACCTCAATCTCAACACCGGTGTACGCTATCAAGGCATCTAAGCAGGGGATCTAACGATGAATATTGCCTTTAGGGAAATTCAGGCCAAGCAGGGTTACTGGCTGACGATGCTAGTCCTTGGTGCCTTGGCCGGGGCGGGTGTGTTGTCCGCCCTATATATGGAACATCATGGTCATATCGTGACCGGGATGACCAACCAGATCGTGTGGGGTCTGCCACATGTGTTTGCGGTCTTTCTCATTGTTGCAGCTTCTGGAGCGCTGAATGTGGCCTCCATCGCGACCGTGTTTGGCAAGACCCTGTACAAGCCGCTTAATCGTTTGTCAGCGCTCATGGCATTGACCTTCCTAGCGGGTGGTCTGATGGCGCTGGTGCTGGATCTAGGCCGTGCCGACCGCTTGGTTGTGGCGATGACGCAGTACAACTTCAAATCCATCTTTGCTTGGAATGTGATTCTGTATAACGGCTTTTTTGCGATTGTCATCGCTTATCTTTGGACCATGATGGATCGCAAGGGCTCGCCGTGGTACAAGACTGTCGGTACCTTCGCCTTTGTTTGGCGTCTTATCCTCACCACCGGTACCGGCTCCATCTTTGGTTTTCTGGTGGCTCGTGAGGCGTATGACGCGGCCCTTCTGGCACCGATGTTCATCATCTTCTCGTTCAACTATGGCCTTGCACTGTTTCTGCTCATTCTCATGGGCCTGTACAAGGGTGACAATCGCCCGCTGGGTGATAAGTTGGTCAATCGTTTGCGCAGCCTGCTGGGCACCTTTGTGGCGGCCAGCCTGTATTTCACCCTAGTCTATCACCTAACCAACCTGTATTTCACCAAGCATCATGGTCTTGAGGCCTTCCTGCTACTGGAAGGCGGTATCCATACGCAGATGTTCTGGCTGGGGCAGGTTCTGATCGGCTATGTCGTGCCAATGGCAATCTTGTTCAATCCGGCGACCAACGGTCGTGGCTGGACGGTGATAGCGGCGGTGGCGGCGGTGTTGGGAGGCCTTGCACAGATGTGGGTCACCATCATTGGTGGTCAGGCTTACCCCATGGATATGTTCCCGGGCTATGCCGTGACCTCTGGCTTTTACGATGGTGTGGTGAACGCGTACAGCCCTGCCTTGGTTGAGATTTTATTGGGTATTGGCGGGGTTGCGACGGCCGTTCTCCTGACGGTAGGCGCCAGCAAGGTTCTGCGTTTTATGCCCGAGCGACTGGATGACGAGACACTGGTGGCTTTGCATGGGAAGCACTGATCTTTTGATCGTGTGCCGTAAAAACCGGCCGGTTGGCCGGTTTTTACATTCTGCGAAATAACCCTGCATGCCGTGTCTCTATCTTTCTGCCGCCCATAAATCTTCTGGTAAGACCACCGTAACGCTGGGCCTGGCGCGTGCCCTGCGCCAGCGTGGTCGGCAGGTGCAGGTGTTCAAGAAGGGCCCAGACTACATCGACCCCATTTGGCATGGCCAAGCTTCGGGGCGTCCAAGTTACAACCTTGATTTTCATATGATGGCGGCGACGGAGATTGATGCCCTCTATGCGCGTCATGCCGCAACTGCCGATATCAGCTTGATTGAGGGCAATAAGGGTCTTTACGATGGTATGGATCTGGAAGGCAGCAATAGCAACGCGGCCTTGACCAAGCGGTTGGGCATCCCTGTTGTTCTGGTTCTGGATGTTGTCGGGATGACCCGGGGCGTGGCCCCCCTGGTACTGGGTTATCAGGCCTTTGATCCCGAGGTTCGGATTGTCGGAGTCATCCTTAACAAGGTCGGTGGGCCGCGCCATGAAGAAAAGCTGCGTGCGGTCATGGCACGCTACACCACCGTTCCGGTGCTTGGGGTTATCCCACGCGATAGCCGTTTGGCAGTTGCCGAGCGACACCTTGGTCTGATTCCAGGTAATGAGATGATCGAAGCTGAGGCACGCATTGATGCCATGGCCGCCGTTATTGCCAGGCATTGTGACCTGGACCGGTTGGAAGTGCTGGCCCAAGGGGCCGATCCCTTGCCATTAGGCGCATTGCCCGCACCCCTTCCGAAATCGGCTGCCGGATTGCGGGTGGGGTATTTGCATGATCGTGCCTTTGGGTTTTATTACCAGGAAGATCTGGATGCCCTGCGCTTTGCCGGAGTGAGCCTGGTTCCCATCAATGCCCTAGCCGATAGGGTGTTGCCGGCATTAGATGGGTTACTGATTGGGGGCGGTTTTCCTGAGGTATTTATCCGTGAACTGGAGGCTAACGCGGAGCTGCGTGCTCAGTTGCGGACCGTGATTACTGCGGGGCTGCCGACCTATGCCGAATGTGGGGGGCTGATGTATCTTGCCGATGCCATTGTCTGGGGTGAGACGCGTGGCAGCATGGTTGGTGTCGTGCCGTCTACTGTGACGATGGGCGAGCGGCCGGTTGGGCGTGGCTATGCAAGCCTGCGCGGGACAGGAGCATCACCCCTTGCGGTTCTGGGTGTGGAATACCCTGCGCACGAATTCCATTATTCCTCGCTCAGTGCACTCCCATTGGGTACCGAGCGGGCGTACGACATCGTGCGTGGGCAGGGATTTGATGGGCGTCAAGATGGTTTCGTAGATAAGAATCTGCTGGCATCATACTGCCACCGTCGTGGGACTGGTCCGCAAGGCTGGATAGCCCCATTTTTGAAGTTGTGTGCCGAGTGGCGCACCTAAGTAGGTATTGAAAGGAATTAAAATGTTGAACATTACTGAATCGGCCGCCGAACAGGTGCGCCAAGCGGCTGCGCAAAGTGGTGCCAATGAGATGGCACTGCGCGTTGCCGCTCGCGTGAACGACGATGGCATGATCGAGTTTGGCTTGGGCTTTGATGAGATCGCCGAGGAGGACTTCGTGGTTGATGCGTATGGTGTCAAGGTATTGGTTGCCCCTTCCAGCCAACCCTTGCTGACCGATGTTACCTTGGACTTTAATGAAGTTGCGCCGGGTGAGATGAGCTTCGTGTTCCAGAAGGCCAGCAGCGGAGGGGGTTGTGGTAGCGGCGGTGGTAGTGGCGGTGGTTGTGGTGGTTGTGGCAGCCGTACTGGTTGCGGCAGCTAATCCGGCTCCAGGCCGCTCCTCCGCTATTTTGTTGCATCCCTTGTTACGAGTTATTTTGTTGTGAATTATCTTCCTATCTTCATGGATTTGCGTGGTCGCGACACCCTCGTGGTGGGTGGCGATGAACTGGCCGCCCGCAAGGCGGGTTTGCTTTTGTCTGCGGGGGCGCGCATCGAAGTCGTGTGTCCTCGGCCGCTTGCATCTGCGTGGGCCGAATTGCCTGGGCAGGACCGCATTCAGCATCGACTGGAGGACTACGCATCCACGCATTTGGAAGGCAAGTTGATTGTGATTGCGGCCAGTGGGGACGCTGCCCTCGATCAAACAGTCTCAGAGGATGCCCGCCGTCGTGGTATTCCTGTGAATGTACCGGATCGTCCGCAATGGTGTAGCTTCATTCTGCCTTCCATTATTGATCGTTCGCCGATCGTGGTTGCGGTGTCCAGCGGGGGTGATGCGCCTGTGCTGTCGCGTCTCCTGCGGGCGCGCCTGGAGACATTGATTCCGGCGGCGTATGGTCGACTGGCTGCATTGGCCGGGCGCTTCCGTGAGCGGGTGCGGGGAGTGATTGAGCGCGGCGATGAACGGCGCAAGTTTTGGGAGAAGGTTTTTTTGTCGCCTGTGGCCGAGATGGTTTTCACGGGACGCGAGGCTGAAGCGGATGCGCGTCTTGAAGCCATGTTGACCGATAATGCGACGCGGGCTCCCGTGGGCGAGGTCTATCTGGTCGGTGCCGGCCCGGGCAACCCGGACTTATTAACCTTCCGTGCCCTGCGTCTGATGCAGCAGGCCGATGTAGTGGTCTATGACCGCCTGGTGTCGCCAGCCATTCTCGAGATGTGCCGACGCGACGCGGATCGTATCTATGTGGGCAAGGAGCGTGATAACCATGCCCTGCCGCAGGACGAAATCAACCTGTTGCTGGCTCGCTTGGCCTTGGAAGGCAAACGGGTGCTGCGCCTTAAGGGCGGCGATCCGTTTATCTTTGGGCGCGGTGGTGAAGAGATCGAGACCCTGCGTGAGCATGGCGTTACTTTCCAGGTGGTTCCGGCGATTACGGCGGCTGCCGGGGTGGCCTCTTACGCCGGCATTCCGCTGACGCATCGTGATTATTCGCAGGCGCTGGTCTTTGTTACCGGCCATCTCAAGGACAACAGCATGGATCTTGACTGGGACATGCTGGCTCGTCCGCACCAGACCATCGTCGTTTATATGGGGCTCAAGGGCCTGGCGCATCTGTGTGCGAAGATGATAGAGCATGGCCTCGCGCCGGATACCCCCATTGCGGTGGTGCAGCAGGGTACGACACTGAATCAGAAGGTGGTGATTGGCGCGTTGTGCGACATGCCGGAGAAGGTTGCGGCGGCGGCGCTCAAGGCGCCGACCCTGATCATCATCGGCCAGGTGGTGAGGTTGCACGATAAGTTGGCCTGGTTTAACCCTGAAGGAATGCCGACGACCGCCACACCGCTTGATATTCCTGCTCACCTCAACCTTTAGATGGTCGCCGCTTCGCGGCGATCATCGGAGCGCAGTTGACCGAATTTCGGGAGTCCGCCGCAAGCGGCATTCATCCCTTCGTTCGAGCGAACACCGCTTCGCGGCTACGCCCCATGTGTTTCAGCTTCGCCCTTTGAGCACGGTGTCCCTGCGGGGGTGTCGCTCAACTGCACTCCGATAGATTTATACCATTTGCATGCCCATAACGCTGGGGCACAATTTGTTATCCGATAACAAGAGGGTGTGCTAATGGATGAGGCAAGGGTACGCGTTGAGCAATGGCTGGTTGCCGGGCTACTAGGCCTGTGCTGCCTGGGATGGACGCTGGGCGTTCAAGCAGAAGTTCGCGATCCGCAGACCCATTTCTTTCAGCCTAAATTTGGTGATTTTCCAGCCGATCTGGTCACGGCGCGACAGGAAGGCAAGCGCGGCATCTTGCTTATGTACGAGATGAGCGATTGCCCCTTCTGTGATCGGATGAAGCAGTCGGTTTTGAACCAGACGCAGGTTCAAGCCTATTTCCGCGAACATTTTCTGATCTACAGTGTCGATGTGCGCGGGGGGACTCCCATGACCGATTTTTCTGGCCAGACCGTGACGGAAAAACAGTTCGCGCTAGAGCAGCGCGCCCGTGCTACGCCAGTTTTTGTCTTTTACGATCTTGAAGGTCGTCCGTCGGCCCGTTTTACGGGTGCCACCCAGAATGTGGACGAATTTATGATGCTTGGGCGTTTTGTGGCTGAGGGGCACTACAAGGCGATGCCCTTCAATGTGTACAAACGACAGGCGAGTGGCGGCAAGGAATGAGTCTTCCAAAAATTCGTTTTGCGTGTTTCTTGAGATGCAGAGGTCGATGATGCGTTGGCTGCTCGTGCTGCTGTGCCTGCCGGCATGGGGCTTTGCCGCGCCGCTTACCCTGGAGCTTGTGCTGGCCGAGGCGGATGCGCCGCACCCTGAACTGCGCCTCAGTGAGGCGCGCCATGCGCTCGCGCGTGCCGATCAGCAACTGGCCGAGAGCCTCAATGATTTGAGTGTGACGCTGGATGCGAGTGTGCGTAGCGGCCGAAATTCCACGCTGGGTGGTTATACCCCTGACCATCTTGCGCGTCTCAATATCAAGAAGACCGTGCTTGATACCGGACGGTTCGGTGCTCTGCGTGGTGCCGCAGAAAACGAGACAGCTGCCGCAGCTTTCCAGCATGTCGATATGCGTGCCCAGCGGCGCATCACGCTGATGGCGCATTTTTTTGATGTATTACTCGCGGATCTGGCCTATGCCGCCGACAGCGAATTCATGGCTGTCGCTTATGTGCGTTGGGACAACGGAAAGGATCTGCATCAGTTGGGCCAGATTTCAACGCCGCAATGGATGGAACTTGAGGCGCGTTATCAGGAACTGCGCCTGCGTCGTAACGATTCTGAACGGCGTATGCGCGAGAAGCGCGCCGTGCTGGCAATGGCGATGAACCGCCCTGGCGATCTTGCCAGCGAGGTGGTTGATCCCGTTCTGACGGGTAATAATCGTGCATTGCCAGGATTTGAAAATCTGCTCGTTCATCTGACCGCGCATAACCCGAAACTGGCCGCGCTGCGACTGCAACTGGCGGCGGCGAGGCAGCGTGTGACGGGCGTGCGTGCGAGTGACGGACCTCGCCTTGAAGCCGAGGCTGAGGCCGGGGCCTACAGCCGTGATGGCGCATCTCGTGACAGTGTGCGTGCTGGCATCAATTTGGTTTGGCCCCTGTCACAGGGGGGGCGCATGGATGGTGAAATGGCGCGCGAGCAAGCGCGTTTGCAGCAACTGCAGGCTGAGGCTGACCTCTTAGCCATGAACCTGCGGCAGGCCCTTTATGACACATGGCAGGAGATCCAGTTGTTACGCGATGTCGAGCGCAAGACGGTCCAGGCGCAGGTGGTGCAACGCGATTGGGCCCTGGAGCGGGCACGGGCTGAATATGAATTGGAATTGAAGACGACTCTGGGTGTCAGTATGGCAGAGACGCAAAGGATCCGATGGTTGAGTCGATCGGTTGAATATCGGCTGGCCCTCGCTTGGGCCCGGATGGATGCCCTGCTGGGCGTGCCGATTGATCACAAGGAGAAAAAAGGGTGAAGCAAATCGTGTCGTTCTCGGCGCAAGCCATCCTGTATGTGGCAGGTTTCTGCTGGGTGTTTCCAGTGCAGGCCGCCGAGTGGGCAGGTCAACTGGACTGGTCGCAGCGCGTGTTCCTGTCTGCAGGTGTCTCAGGTACGGTTCGTCAGGTGCTTGTGCAACCCGGACAGTCCGTCAAGGCGGGGACCCTTCTGGTCGGGATCGATTCGACTCCCTACCGTGCGGCGCTGGCTGAGGTGCGGGCGGATATTGACCGGCTGACCGAGGAAGAAGCCGATGCCCGGCGTGAACTGGATCGGGTCAAGGAGCTTTATGCCCGCACGGTTTCTTCAACAACGGAACTTGATACGGCCCGGCTGCGTCATGCACAGGCGCGGGCGCTTTTGGTGGCGGCACAGGCGCGCAGTGAACGGGCGCGGTATCAGTTGAGCGAGACCGAAATCCGCGCACCGTTCGATGCGCTGGTGCTTGAGCGCATGGCCGAACCTGGCATGGCCTCTGCTGCGCAGTGTCAGCCGCCGGTCTTGTTGGCGGTGGCACGCGCCGATGAGATGTTGGCCGTGGTGGAGCTGAATGCGGCTCAGGCGGCGAGCCTGTCGTTGGGGATGGTCGTGACGGTCAGTATCGCCGGCGAACAGACCAAGGCCACGCTGCGCGCGGTAAAGGCACTGGCGCAGGGACGCTATCGTGCCGAGTGGGTTATGTCACGCAAGGCCACTTGGTTTGCGGGGATGGCTGCCAGCGTGAGGCAGCCCTAAACCCCTTCCGATTGGCGGTTCGTTAACCGCGCACCGGTTCGATGATGGCATCGAGGTTGAGATCGTCGCAGTAGTTCAGGAAGTCGCCACGCAGGGTGGAAATGTGCGCGTCAGCTGGGATGCCGACGGTCACCATGACCGAGAACATCGGCGTACCGGTATGTGGTGCCGGGTAGGTGTCAGTGATGACCTCTTCGATGTTGATGCCCTGACTGGCAAAGAAGTCGGCCAGACGGTGCACGATGCCGGGGTGGTCCATGGACACGACCTCGACACGGTAGGGCACCATGGGGTGACTGCGCGGGGCGTGTTTGGTGCGCTTGTGCAGGATGGCGAGGCCAAGGTCGGCGCCGAGGCTGTCGATGCGATCTTCCAGTTTTTGTAGAGCATTCCAGGGGCCGGAAAGCAGCATGAGGAAGGCGAAATGGCCGCCCAGTACCGACATGCGCGATTCCTCAATGTTGCAACCTGACTCGACGATACGGGCGGTGAAATCCTTGACTAGGCCAGTGCGATCTTCGCCGGTGGCGGTGATGACCAGATATTCCTGGGCGTTTCCGAGAGTAGGGGCGGGTGCGTTCATGGTGACGATTCCAATGCGAGATATCGCTATTGTAGCGGTCTATGTTTCTCGGAGGTCACCGTCGCGATAAAACCAGTGTCCATCAAGGCGTTCAAAGTGGCTGATTTCGTGCAGGCGGTGGGCGCGGCCGTTGACCTTGTAGCGGGCGACAAATTCGACCGTGGCGTGATCGGTGTCCTGCACTTCAAAGCGTTGGACCTGTAAACCTAACCATTGCGGGGAGGGTTCCTCGTTTAATGCCAGATCGGTTGGGCGCGTGGCTGGGTGCCAAGTGGCGAGTAGCCAAGTGACATCGCGCAGGACAAAGGCGGTATAGCGCGAGCGCATCAGGTGTTCGGCGTTTGGAACGGTCTCGCCGGCACGGATGAAGCGGCCACAGCAGCGTTCGAAGGGGAGAGGCTTACCGCAGAGACAGGTGCTTGGCATGGGGGCAGAGAGAAAGGAGAGGACAGTCTGCACAGCGGGGTTTGGGTCGGCAATAGTGTTTGCCAAGGGCGACGATAAGGGCATGAAACTCATTGAACAGCGCGTGGTCGGTCGGTAGCGCGGTGTGAAAGTGGCCTTGGATGGTGGCGTAGGATTCGTTCCCGGCGAGTAATCCAAGGCGAGTGAAGCTGCGCCGTGTATAGGCATCAACGACAAAACTGGGCAGGTTCAGGGCATAGAGCAGGATCGAGTCGGCGGTCTCTTCGCCGATACCATGGACCGTTAATAGTCTCTTGCGCAGTTCCGGCAAGGGTGTCTGAGTGGCGAGTTGCTGTGGATGATAGGCGATGCCGCTGTCGGCGAGGAATTGGCAGAGAGCTTTGAGTCGTCGCGTCTTGACATTGAAATAGCCTGCCGGACGAATGAGGCTGGCCAGTGCACTATCGGAGAGTGTTAGGATGGCGGTAACGCTGAGCGCCGTATTCGCCTGCAGAGCGGCGATGGCGCGTTCCACATTCGTCCACGCCGTGTTCTGGGTCAGGACGGCACCGACCATCACCTCGAACGATGTCTCGCCCGGCCACCAGTGCTGAGGGCCAAAATGGTCAAAAAGGGCATCGTGGATGGCCATCCAAGTCATGGCGTCGATGCTACCATCACGCTATGCAAATCGAACGGATGCGAATCGACAAATGGTTGTGGGCAGCGCGTTTTTTCAAGACGCGCAGCTTGGCCACACAGGCCGTCGAGGGTGGTCGCGTCAAGGTTAACGGCGAGCGTGCCAAGCCATCGAAGGAGATTGGCGTCGGTGACCGGCTTGTCATCCATATCACCGAGCTTGAATGGCAGATTACGGTGCTTGGGTTGTCGATGCAGCGTGGCCCGGCGCCAGTTGCACGGCAACTTTATGAAGAGGCCGTCGAGAGTCAGGCCGCACGATCCGGGGCGATTGAGGCACGCAAGTGGGTACGCGATCCGGCGGCAGATCTGCACGGCCGCCCGACCAAGCGTGATCGTCGCCAGATTCATCGTTTCAATACATAACAGCACCTGACAGTACCTGACAGTACAATCGGGTTCCATGAACACAACCATTTCTGCACACCCTTATGATCTGATTGTCATTGGTGCCGGTGTCTCGGGCCTGACTCTCGCCTCGCGGGCCGCGCAAAGCGGCCACTCGGTGCTCGTTCTCGAAGGCGAAAACCGTGTCGGTGGCTGCATCGAAAGCTGGCGGCCATTTGATGATTTTCCGGTGGAATTGGGCGCACACACCGCTTACAACTCCTATGGTGCGCTGTTGACAGAACTAGAAGCCCGCGCTGGGCTTTCCGGCCTGTTGCCACGCGAAAAGGCCGGGTATTACTTTTTCGAGCACGGCAAGACAGTCTCGCCCCTGCGACGGTTGTCTTTCTTGTCGCTGCTCATTCACCTGCCTTTCGGGTTGTTGCGCGACAAGGCGTTGGTCAGTGTGGGGGCGTATTACCGCCGCCTCTTCGGGGTCGGCAATTACCAGCGTTTGCTGGCGCCCGCGTTTGCGGCCGTATTGTCGCAAACGGCTGAAGACTATCCAGCAGCCTGGTTATTTCGCAAAAAACCGCGTGTCAAAACGGCGCCGCGCAAATACAGTCACACGGGCGGCCTGCAAGGGCTGGCCGAGGCTATGACGACCGATCTGATCGTGCGTACTGGAACGCCGGCGTTAGCCATTTCCCGTACGGATACCGGCTACACCGTGACCACGGCACAAGGCGAACTGGCCTGCCGGAAACTGGCCATTGCTACCCCGGCGGATGTTGCAGGGCGCTTGCTGGCGGACGCGCACCCCGACCTTGCCCGCCCTATTAGCCATATCAAAATGGTGGACATTGAGACCTTGGCCGTGGTTGTTCGCCGTGATGCGGTGAGGCTGCCAAAACTCGCGGGTTTGATCGGCGACACCGCACCGTTTTTCTCGGTCGTCAGCCGCGACCCTTTGCAGCATGCCGACTACCGCGCCTTTACCTTTCACTTCCGCCCCGACAGCCTGGACGCCGCGCAAAAGCGCACGGTGGTGGCGCAGGTGTTGGCCGTTGCCGAGGACCAGTTCCTTGCGCTCACGGAAAAAACCAATCGCTTGCCCTGGCTTATGGTTGAGCATGTCCGACTGGCTGCCCAAATTGATCAGCACACCCGCAATCTGCCGTTGGCGCTGGTCGGTAACTATCTTAATGGCCTGTCGATCGGTGACTGTGCCGAACGGGCGCGACGCGAGGCCGAGCGGTTGATGGCGTTGAGTCCATCGAATGAATCGATGGATTAAGGCGGAGTATGCCCCGTCTTGCGGTGGATTTCATGCTGCGAGATGTCCTTGCTTGGCAGCATCTCCACGGTGTTCTTCTTCTGTTGTGTCAAGACATTCACTCCTGTTTCCCCTCGTCGGCTTCGAAGGGGCGGATGATGTCCTGTCGTTACTCCCGGTTCAGCACCGGACCTAACCACCGAGGGTCAGCTACTGGGGGATTTTGAGTGGCCGCCGGGGAAATGTTGCACTTCGAAATTGAATCCGTGGGGAATTTCATAAAATATTTACGCACCATCGATGATCTACCCCTGATTCAGGGTTTGTCGTTTCCCGGTTGCGCCGCCAACCAACGCTGCCCAAGGGCGGTCAGGCGGTACCGCTGACTACGACTGTTGGGTTTATCGGGCAGAGTCATTTCAATGACGCCCTGCTCTAAAGCTGGTGCCAAATATGTCTTGCGGAAATGCTCCCGGTCGGCCAGCCCCAGAGCATCCTGAATGGCTTGCCGGGTCATTTCACCTTCTATCCGCGACAGCAGCATTCCTACTTGCGGGGTGACTTGCGGGGTGACTTGCGGGGAATCTCCTGGCGGGACAAGCGCCAACGGATGTCGAGGCAAACGGATCACGAATGAAAGACGATCGTCATCTGTCTCGAAAAGCGGCGCGGGCGAGCCATTGGCGGCCATCACCTTGAGGATTTTCGGGATACCCGTCGAGCGGCCTTCCGTCAGGTCAAGCTCCTTCAAAAATTCGCCGATGCGCCGGTTGCGGTAGCGGCGGCTGACCGCACGTCCGGCCTGAAAGTCCTCCAGCCGGATCGACCGATCCGGGCCGGGGAAACTCAGGATGACCAGCTCGTCGTTGCCGATGCGCACCTCAATGGGCTCGCGCTCTTCGTAAGACCGGTGATAGACCGCGTTGACCAAGGCTTCCTCGATGGCGGCGTAGGGGAAGTTCCAGACCCGCGTGGTCTCGGCGCGATCCGGATGCTTGATGACCGTCTCGCGCAAGTAGTTACGCTGGATATAGTTCAAAGCCTCGCGCGTCATCAGTGCCAGGGGGCCTTTGAAAATCTTTTCCTCAAAGCGATCTCCGCCCGCGCCCTCGGGAAACCAGACCACATCGATCTGCACGCCGGGGAAAAACCGCTCCGGCGTTTCATTGAAGAACAGCAGCCCCACGTTCTTCGGCCACGGTGACTCGGTGGGTCCGCCCGCCACGTTCATCTGCCGGGCCAAGGCCTCGACCGACAGCCCGGGCGCGTCCTGTGCCAGCGTGCTGCCCACCTCCTGCAAAAAGGCCTGCATCAACGGCTTGGACAGATCATCGATCCGTACCGACTGGTTGTATCGATCATCGAACGGCACCCTGGCCGCCAGGCTCAGTAACTCCTGCTCGGTCTCGCCCTTGGCCTCGACAGTACTGCTGTAGCGCCGGATGTAATAACGCCACGTCTTCTTGTTGGCGGTGACGGCTT
>SXRG01000065.1 GCA_005793645.1 Burkholderiales bacterium | reverse complement strand
CGGCCTTGCGGGAATAGTCCAGGTAGAGCATGGAGGCAACGGCATCGACGCGCAGGCCGTCGAAGTGGAACTCGGATAGCCAGTAGTGTGCGCTGGCGAGCAGGAAGCCGCGCACCTCATTGCGGCCATAGTTGAAGATGTGTGTGCCCCAGTCTTGGTGTAGACCTTGGCGCGGGTCTTCATGTTCGTAAAGGGCGCTGCCGTCATAGCGGGCGAGGGCCAAGGCATCCTGGGGAAAGTGGCCTGGCACCCAGTCGAGCAGGACACCGAGCCCAGCTTGGTGGCAGGTATCGATGAAATGGCGTAGATCGTCGGGAGAGCCGAAACGCGAGGTTGGCGCGAAATAACCGGTGGCCTGATAACCCCAGGATTCGTCCAGCGGATGCTCGGTGATAGGTAGGAGCTCGAGGTGGGTGTAGCCCATTTCAACGGCGTACGGGACCAGGCTGTCGGCCATTTCGCGCCAGGTGTAGAAACGGCCGTTGGCCGCATCGGGATGGCGGCGCCAGGAACCGGCGTGCACCTCGTAGATGTTCATCGGGGCATGCAGCCAGTCGCGGTGGGCACGGGCTATCATCCAGTCCTGGTCCTGCCAAGGATGACCGGCGGGGGCGGGGACGACGCAGGCTGTGCCGGGGCGCCGCTCGAAGTGGCGGGCATAGGGATCGGTCTTGGTTAGGATCGTGCCGCTGTCACGATTGCGTAGCTCAAAACGGTATAGGTCACCGGCTGTGAGTCCCGGGATGAAGAGTTCCCAGACACCCCCATCGCGGGCGCGCATTGGGTGGCAACGGCCGTCCCAGGTGTTGAAATCGCCAACGACAGAGGCCCGTTCGCAGTTGGGTGCCCAGACGACGAAGCGTACCCCGCCGACGCCATTGAGGGTCATGACTTGGGCGCCAAAGCTGCGCCAGGCTTCGAGCAGGCGACCCTCGGCAAAGAGGTGTAGTTCGTCGTTGCTGATGAGGGGATCGAAACCGTAGGGGTCAACAATTTCAAAACTGTGGCCGTCTTCGTGAATGCGTAGGCGAGCCGGGTGGTTCGGTTTGGTGGTGCCTTGCCAGATAAAGAGGCCGCGCGCATCTATGCGCATCAGGGGGGTAAACCCAGTCGGAGTCAGAAGTTCGACATGTGAGGCACACGGTCGAAAAACGCGCAGAATCCAACCCGTATCGCCATCTCTGTGGGTACCGAGCAGGCTGAAGGGATCATGCAGACGCGCCGTTAGCAGGCGTTCTGTTGCACTATGTATGGGCGAAACCATGGCTAAGCTCCTTTGACGCATCGCGTCAGACCAACTCGGATTCTACGCCCAGGTCGTCTTTGCGAGCGGATCACTGGCTATCAAATATTTGCAATAAAGGATGTGAGTATCTTGTATTATAATCGCGGATAATAGGCCCCCTAGGGCCAGCTTGATTGGGAGGTGGTTGTGTCAGTTGAGAATTCGCGTTTTGTCAGTTTATTGACCAAAAATACGGTGGCGTTGATCCTGGCCGGTGGTCGGGGTAGCCGGCTCATGCAGCTTACGGATTGGCGGGCAAAGCCAGCGGTCCCGTTTGGCGGTAAGTTCCGCATTATCGATTTTCCGCTGTCCAACTGCATCAATTCTGGGATCCGCCGCGTTGGGGTGTTGACTCAGTACAAGGCCCATTCGTTGATTAATCATGTGCAGCGCGGTTGGGGCTTCTTGCGTGGTGAGTTTGGCGAGTTTGTTGAAGTCTTGCCAGCGCAACAGCGGGTGGCCGAGGATTCCTGGTATAAGGGCACGGCCGATGCTATCTATCAAAACCTCGATATCCTGCGCGTGCACAAGCCTGAGTATGTGTTAGTCCTGGCGGGTGACCATGTGTACAAGATGGACTATGGCAAGCTGATTGCCTTCCATGTTGAAAAAAACGCGGATATGTCGGTGGCGTGTATTGAGGTGCCACTCAAGGATGCCTCGGCCTTTGGCGTGATGACGGTTGATGATGAGGAGCGGGTGACGGCCTTTGCTGAGAAGCCCAAGAATCCTAGCCCCATGCCGGGTTGCGACGATGTGGCGCTGTGCTCGATGGGCGTCTATGTGTTTAATGCCAAGTTCTTGTACGAGCAATTGGTGCGCGATGCCGATGATGCGCATTCGGAACACGATTTTGGTAAGAACATCATCCCGCATCTCATCGATGCCCATTACCGCGTCTACGCCCAGAGCTTCTCGGACAGTTCGGTGCGTAGTTTAAAGGAAGGCTCGTACTGGCGTGATGTGGGTACCGTCGATGCCTATTGGGAGGCCAACCTGGCCCTGGCCGATGTGATGCCCGACTTCAACATGTACGACGATACCTGGCCGATCTGGACCTATCAGGAGCAACTTCCGCCGGCCAAATTCGTGTTCGACGAAGAGCATCGCCGCGGCATGGCCATCGATTCCATCGTCTCTGGCGGCTGCATCGTCTCTGGCGCGACGGTCAAGCACTCGGTGCTGTTTTCAAATGTGCGCGTAGCCGAGCATGCCTATCTGGAAGACACTGTAGTGCTGCCCAATGTGCGTATCGGTGCCCATTGCACGTTGAAGCGCGTAGTGGTGGACAAGGGCTGCAACATCCCGCCGGGCACGGCAATCGGCGTCGATCACGAGGCCGACCGCGAACGTTTCCATGTCAGCGAAAGCGGCGTCACTCTGGTAACTCCGGAGATGCTGGGGCAGGAGGTTCATTATTTTCGTTGAGAGCCCAATAGACTCAGAGATTCCGGGTTAACACGGGTAAAATCTCCTCCATGGCGGCGCAAGCCGCCATTTTCACTCTGTGTAATCCCGTAAACCTCATGACTGAACTTGTATTGTGCTGGCACTTCCATCAACCCGATTATCGCGGGGATGATGGGGTTTACCGCTTGCCATGGACCTATCTGCACGCCTTCAAAGATTATTCCGATATGGCGGCGCATCTGGAGGCACATCCCGGGGTCCGCGCCGTGGTCAATTTTGTGCCGGTGCTTCTCGATCAATTGGATGACTATGCCGACCAGTTCCGCACCGGGGCTGTGCGTGACCCACTGCTGGCGGCGCTGATCGATCCGCAGCCCGGCTCGACTCTGGAAAAGCGTCGCGCCCTGCTGGCGGCCTGCTTTCGTCTCAATGTGCCGACGATGCTGAACTGGTTTGCCGGTTACCGCGCCTTGTACACCACCTGGAAAAACAGCGAGGAGGAGGGCGATGCCGCGCTGGCCGATCTGTCGGAGGCGTATTTTGCCGATCTGGTGGTCTGGTACCACTTGGCCTGGAGCGGCGAGTCGGTGCGCCGAGCGCATCCAGAACTGGCGCGCTGGCTGGTGCGTGAAGATCATTTTAGCTTGGCTGAGCGACGCTATCTCTTCGACATCATTGGTACGGTGGTGAGTCACATCCTGCCGCGTTACCGTGCCTTATTGAAGCGGGGTCAGATCGAGATTTCGACCACCCCGCATAGTCACCCGATACTGCCTTTGCTATTAGATTTTTCTACCGCGCGTGAGGCCAGGTCGGACCTGCCCTTGCCCAAACATCCTGGTTATCCGGACGGACGGGTGCGTGCCGAGGCGCATGTGGCGGCCGCGATTGCAACGCATACCGCTTACTTTGGTACCCCGCCGAGCGGGTGCTGGCCAGCCGAGGGCGGTGTATCCGAGGCAACCCTGGAGGTCCTGCAGGCGGCCGGGCTGCGTTGGGTAGCCAGTGGTGGGGGCGTATTGAACCATTCGCGTGCCGGGACGCAATTGGCCGATGCCCCGGGCTGGCGTGTGGGCGATCTGTCCATGGCCTGTTTTTTCCGCGACGACCATCTTTCCGACCTAATCGGCTTTGAATATCAGCACTGGCATGCCCGCGATGCGGTGCGCCATTTTGTGCATGCAGTGGAGTCTTATGGTCAGCGGCATTCGCGACTTGCCACAGTGATTCTTGATGGCGAGAACGCTTGGGAGTATTACCCGTATAACGGCTGGTATTTTCTGGACGAGCTTTATACCGCACTGGAGGCGCATGCCGGGGTGTCAACCACGACCTTCAGCGCCTACCTTGATGTGCACGAGACCCTGGGCCACCTGCCGCGTCTGGTGGCTGGGAGCTGGGTCTATGGGGATTTCACGACCTGGGTCGGCGATGTCGCCAAGAATCGTGCCTGGGATCTCCTGTGTGTAGCCAAGCATGCCTATGACATTACCTGGCCCGGATTGACGCCAGAGCAACAGGATGCCGCCGAGGCAATCTTGAGCTCCTGCGAAAGTTCGGACTGGTTCTGGTGGCTGGGTGATTACAATCCGGCGGAAAGTGTCGTCTTGTTTGATGTCCTTTATCGTCACAAACTGGCTCGTCTGTATACCGCGCTGGGGCTGTCTGAACCAGAGATTTTGTCTATACCGCTGGCCCGTGGGGGGGGCGGTGAGGCCGAGTCGGGCGGAGTGATGCGCCGGGGTCAGGCCTAGTGTGTGTTTGCAGAAATCCATCCATTCATCTGAAATGCAAAGTGTGAAATGAGTAAATCAGTTTCTCTGCTATTTGGTGTTCATGCCCACCAACCGGTCGGCAACTTCCCGGAGGTGATGGAAGATGCCCACCAGCGCTGCTACAAGCCCTTTCTGGAGACGGTGTACCGCTATCCGACCTTCCGTTTTGCGGCGCATTTTTCTGGTTGGCTGCTGGAATGGTTGCAGCTCAACCATCCGCAGGATATGGCCCTTCTTGCCGAAATGACCGCGCGTGGTCAGGTTGAATGGTTTGGTGCCGGTGACATGGAACCGGTACTGGCCGTGATCCCCTACCGCGATCGGATTTCTCAGATTCAGGCCATGTCCGACCGTATCGAGAGGGGTTATGGGCAGCGGCCACAGGGTGCTTGGCTGACCGAGCGAGTCTGGGAAGCGACCGTGGTGCCGGCCTTGGCTGATGCCGGGATTGGCTATGTGATGGTCGATGACTACCATTTTCTTTGCGCCGGGATGCCGCGCGAACGATTGAACGGCTATTTCTCGACGGAGGAAGACGGTCGCCGTCTGGATTTGTTTCCCATCTCGGAGGCCCTGCGTTATCGCCTGCCCTTTGCTCCAGCCCATGAGGCCGTGGCCTATCTGGAATCGTTGGCGACTGAGTCGAATCAGGCCGCGGCCATCTATTTTGATGACATTGAAAAGTTCGGTATTTGGCCAGAGACTTATGACTGGGTTTATACCCGCGGTTGGTTGACCCAGTTCATTGAGGGCGTGTTGGCCAGTTCAGTTATCCAGAGTACCCCTTTCAGGGATTACCACAGTCGCGCCAAAACCCACGGCATCGCCTATCTGCCTACGGTCTCGTATAGCGAGATGGGCGAATGGTCGCTTCCGGCAGTTGCGGCCAACGATTATGCTGACCTGGTCGAGGCGGCGCGTCAGCAGGGGACGCTGGATCGTCAGCGCGCCTTTTTACGCGGCGGGATGTGGAAGAACTTTCTGACCCGTTACCCTGAGGCGAATTGGGCGCATAAGCGCATGTTGGTCTTGTCTTCGCGCCTGGCGGCGTTGCCGGTCGAGCTGCAAACAGCCGATTTGCGTGGTTTGCTGCATGAGGCACAGGCTAATGATGCTTACTGGCATGGCCTGTTTGGCGGGTTGTATCTGCCGCATCTGCGTCGCGCCATCTGGTCTGCGATGATTGAACTGGAACGGCGTCTGGATACCTTGCAACCGCGTCCTGAGGTGAGCCTAGGCGATGTTGATCTCGATGGTTATGAGGAGGCTTTCCTGACCAACACCCAGATGCAGGCTGTGGTGCGTGGTGATGCCGATGCAGCGGTGGTCGAGTGGTTGTCTTATCCTATGCGGCAGAACTTTGCCGATACCCTGCGTCGTCAGGATGAACACTATTATCGCAAGATGCATCTGGGCGCGACGGAAGGGGAGCATGATGGCGACGGCATTGCTTCAGCCCACGACATTGTGCGCTTCAAGGATCCGGTCGAGCCGGAAGATCTTGTCCCGGACACTCGGCCGCGTGCCTTGTTTGTTGAGACCTGGCATGACGCTGCGGGTTCACAGGCCGTGGAATATGGCGCTCGCATTGAACAGGGTGGGGCCTTGCTGTTTCTCGGCCAGGCGGGATCGGCACGGGTTGGCAAGATCTATTCGTTGCATCAGAACCGTCTCATCGTCGGATTGCAAGCGCACAGCGTTGGGCGCTTGGAGACGCGAATTCATTTGGCGATTCCTTGTTGTGATGGGGTGGCCGGGCGATATGTGGTGAATGACGAAGTGCCGGGTGGCTTTGGGCAACATTTTGCGTGGGATAATCTGGCTGACCTCTGCCTGGAAGATCATTTCTTGGGCGGGGCGATTGTGGTACGCAGCGTGCCGCCGGCCCATATTGAAGCGCGGCCGCACCGTACGGTGTCGCAGTCGGAGGCTGGGTTCGAGAAGATCATGCAGGCCGTCGAATTGACCCTGTCGTGGGATATTTCTGGTCCGACCCCATTGCGGGTCGAACTGTCTGTGTTGCCGTTAAACGCGTCGCACGGATGATCAATTGAGCGATGAAACAAGGATAAATGAGATGACGATAGGCAAGGGTAAGGTGGTGTATATCACCTATTCAGTGTTGAGCGATGCGGGCGAGGTCATGGGGCAGCAGGATATCCCGATCGGCTATGTGCAGGGCGCACAAAGTGGTTTGTTCGAAGAGGTTGAGGCGGCGCTGGAGGGCTGTGTCGAAGGTCAACGGGTCGAGGCGCACCTTACCCCGGGGCGGGCCTTTGGTGATCGCGATCCAAACCTTGTTGTGGTGGATGAGATTGACCATGTGCCACCGACGATCCGCTTTGTGGGTGCCGAGGCGCAACTGCAAAATGATGCGGGCGATGTGATGACCTTCCGGGTGATTGAGATCGCTGACGGTAAGATTACCCTTGATGCCAATCATCCTCTGGCAGGCCGTGAAGCGCGCTGCGTTGCAACCGTGGTCTCCATTCGTGATGCGACGGCAGAAGAAATGCGGAGCGGTTTTCCAGCCGAGCAAGGTGTACCGTCTCTGCATTGATGCGGGCGGCCCAAACAAAAAAGGACGCCGAGGCGTCCTTTTTTGTTGTTGCGGTACAGCGTATTGCGATTACTTCTTGGCGGCCGGAGCGGCAACCGGAACCAGCGCGGTGATCGGGTTGATGAAAGCGCTGTAGGTGTTCGGGTTCATGAACTGGCCCATGGCACCGTAGGTCTTGGGGTCAGCAGCGACGCCAGCGAAACCGGTGT
>SXRG01000009.1 GCA_005793645.1 Burkholderiales bacterium | reverse complement strand
TGACTTAACTTGATTAAGCCTAACAAGTTTGGGCAAGAACAAAGGAGCTATGCGCCGTTATGGTGTTGAAAATCCATACGAGCAGCTCAAGGCGCTCACCCGAGGCAACCGGGTGGACGCCGCAGGCATGGCCGCATTCGTGCAGGGACTGGAGCTGCCGGAGGACGTCAAGGCAGGGATGCTGACCTGGACGCCGGGCGGCTACACCGGTCTGGCCGCGAAACTCGCCCGGGAAATCTGAGATGGACAGCGAAATAGCCACAGCAAACTTCGCCTTCGATGTCAGCGCCCTTGACTTCGAGACGCGCGTGCTAGCGGCCTCGCATCATCAACCGGTACTGGTCGATTTCTGGGCCGAAGGGTGCGGCCCGTGTAAAGTGCTGAAGCCCCTGCTGGAAAATCTGGCCGAGGAATACCAGGGAAAATTCCTGCTCGCCAAGGTCAACTCCGATAAAAATCAGGCCGTCGCGCAAGAATTCGGCATACGCAGCATCCCGACCGTCAAGGCCATCATGAACGGCGAGGTGGTAGATGAATTCGCCGGTGCTCTGCCCGAAGCCCAGATACGCGCCTTCATCAACCGCTTGCTACCAACACCCGCCGAAAAGTTGCTGCACAAGGCCATCGGCCAACGCAATGCAGGCGATATCGAAGGTGCCCTGAAACTGCTCGGCGAAGCCTCGCAACTTGCACCTGACAACGAAAACATCCGTATCGAGGCCGCCGACATCCTCCTCGATACCGGCAAGGCTGACGAGGCGAAGGCCCTACTCGACAGCCTGAAGCCCGTGACCCGCCAGGAAGACCGCCTCCGACCCTTATTCGCCAAACTGAACTTCAGCTTAGAAGAGCAAGAGGGAGCGAGCGAGGCCGACCTTCGGCAACGGATCGAACAAGACCCCCGTAACCTAGAAGCGCGTCTGGCACTGGCCAACCTGCACATTGCCAGCCAACGCTACACAGAAGGCATGGATGAACTCTTGTCTCTGATCGCCCTGAATCGTAGCTGGCAAGACGAGATCGCCCGCAAGACCCTGCTTCAAGTCTTCGTCCTGCCCGCCGCTGCACCTTTCGTCCCCCAGTACCGACGCAAACTCTCCAGTGCCCTGAACTCATGAACCCCCTATTAGACACCTCCGGATTGCCTCGTTTTGACACCATCCGTCCCGAACATATCGCCCCGGCGATTGACCAAATCCTCGCCGACAACCGCGCCCTGATCGAACGGCTATTGAACGACCCCGAGCCCCCGCACTGGGATCGCTTCGTCACGCCACTAGAAGATGCCAACGAGCGCCTGTCACGGGCCTGGGGGCCCGTATCGCACCTCCATTCAGTACTGGACTCACCCGAGCTGCGCGATGCCTATAACAGTCGTCTGCCCGTCGTGACCGAATACTGGGCCAATCTAGCCCAGGACGAACGGCTCTATGCGCGCTACAAGACCATCAACGCGAGCAGCGTCACCCTTTCTACCGAGCGCCATCGTGTACTGGACAACGAATTGCGCGACTTCCGCCTCGGCGGTACCGAACTGGCACCCGAACCCAAGGCGCGCTTCAAGGCCATTCAGGAAGAACTCGCCGCCCTCGCCGCCCATTTTGAAGAAAACCTACTCGACGCCACCAACGCCTGGTCCAAACTCGTCCAGCGCGAAGACCTGCCCGGTGTGCCGGAAGACAGCCTGGCAATGTTCGAGGACACCGCCCGTGCCGATGGCCAGAAGGGCTGCAAGCTCACCCTGCGCGCACCGTCATACCTGCCGATAATGCAGTTTTGCACAAACCGCAGCTTGCGCGAAGAAATGTATCGCGCCCATGTCACCCGTGCCTCCGAATTCGGCCCTGCCGAGCGCGACAACACCGCCCTGATCGGCAAAATCCTCGCGCTACGCCACGAGGCTGCACAGTTGCTGGACTACGCCAATTACACGGCGCTGTCGCTAACCACAAAGATGGCCGACAGCGCTGATCAGGTCGAAGCCTTCATGCTGAACCTAGCCACCCGCGCCAAGCCCTACGCCGAACGCGATCTGGCTGACCTGCGGGCCTTCGCCGCGCAAGAATTGGACCTGCCCGAGCTGGCCTCCTGGGACATCGGCTGGGCCAGCGAGAAGCTGCGAGAGGCGCGTTATGCCTTCTCCGAGGCTGAGGTCAAACCCTATTTCCCTGAGCCGCGTGTACTGACCGGGCTGTTCCGCGTCATCGAGGCCCTGTATAGCCTCAAAGTGGTTGAAGATAACGCCCCGGTCTGGCACAACAGCGTGCGCTTCTTTGCCCTGCGGGATGCCGACAATGCCCTGATCGGCCAGTTTTATCTCGACCTCTACGCCCGCGAAAGCAAGCGCGGCGGGGCTTGGATGGACGATGCCGTGACGCGTCGGCGCCTTGCTGGTGGCATCCAGACGCCGGTCGCCTATCTCAACTGCAACTTCGCGCCACCCACCGGGGAAAATCCCGCGCTGTTTACTCACGACGAGGTCATCACCATGTTCCACGAGTTTGGCCATGGTCTACACCACCTACTCACCCGTTGTGAAGAACTCGGCGTGTCGGGTATCAATGGCGTTGAGTGGGACGCGGTTGAGTTGCCCAGCCAATTCATGGAAAATTTCTGCTGGGAATGGCCAGTGCTGCAAGGCATGACCGCTCATGTCGAGACCGGCGCAGCGCTGCCGCGTGTGCTCTTCGACAAGATGCTCGCCGCCAAAAACTTTCAAAGTAGCTTGCAAATGCTGCGCCAGATCGAGTTTTCCCTGTTCGATCTGCGCCTGCACCAAGCCACGGAACCAAATGTGCAAGGCCTGCTCGATCAAGTACGCCAGGAAGTCGCCGTCCTCTCTCCCCCCCCCTTCAACCGCTTTCCAAACGGTTTCTCACATATCTTCGCCGGCGGCT
Organism: Burkholderiales bacterium; assembly: GCA_005793645.1. Classification (GTDB taxonomy): domain Bacteria; phylum Pseudomonadota; class Gammaproteobacteria; order Burkholderiales; family Thiobacillaceae; genus QYQG01. Next base: position 7,282 of record SXRG01000009.1, on the reverse strand, counting down.
ACGCAGCGGGCTATTACAGTTACAAATGGGCCGAGGTGCTGTCCGCCGATGCCTACGCCCTGTTCGAAGAAAGCCATGGCGAAGAGGGCGAACTCAATCCCAACACCGGTCACCACTTCTGGAATGAAATTCTTGCCGTCGGCGGCTCACGCGACGCTCTGGACAGCTTCCGTGCCTTCCGCGGCCGCGAACCCGCCATCGATGCCTTGCTACGCCACAGCGGACTGGTGACCTGAGCACGGTTACGCCCGCCCCAACACAAAGGCCCCGCATTGCGGGGCCTTTTTTACAACTAGAGGCACGATCAGGCGCCGGTCAGCTTATGATATTTCTCCATCAACTGCTCCGGTGTCTCGACATAATCCGGGTTCATCGGAATGCAATCGACCGGACACACCTCACGGCACTGGGGTACCTCGTAATGTCCGACGCACTCCGTGCACTTGTTCGGATCGATGATGTAAATATCATCGCCCTGCGAGATCGCATCATTCGGGCATTCCGGCTCACAAACATCGCAATTGATACATTCATCGGTAATCATCAAAGCCATGGCGCTTCCTTTCGTAACTAAGCTAATTTTAATCGGGCAATCACGCGCTCGGCAATCAGGGGCGAGACAAACGCATCAATCTCACCACCCAGGCGCGCAATCTCGCGCACCATCGTTGCTGACAAAAACATATACTGCCCATCCGGAGTGAGGAAAACGGTCTCCAGATCCGGCAAAAGCATGCGGTTCATGCCCGCAAGCTGGAATTCGTATTCAAAGTCCGACACCGCACGCAGGCCACGCAACACCAAGCGAGTTCCTTCCCGCCGCGCCAAATCGATCAACAAACCCCTGAACCCGATTACCTGCACATTAGGCAGGCCGGACAATACCGCCCGAGCCAGTTCGATCCGCTCCTCCAAAGAGAATAACGGATCCTTGCTGGCGCTCGCCGCCACCGCAACGATCACCTGATCAAAGATCCCGGCCGCACGCTTAACGAGATCTTCGTGGCCACGCGTCAGCGGGTCAAATGTTCCGGGGTATAGGATCTTGCTCATAGTCAATTATGGCGTCTCTTCAGACCGTCTCAACAACACCTGTCGGGTCCGCCCGGCGCGCCCTTCACGCCAGACCTCCCACGCGGAAAGATCCGGTGGGACATCAAACTCGGCGTAGATTGTACCCCCCGGCCTCAGCAAAGGGGTGACGAGTTGCAAACCCGGCGTCAACAGCCCCGCACCGAAAGGCGGATCGAGAAAAATCAAGTCATACCCCGATGGATCAACCTCAGGTTGCGTCTTAAGCCACGCCAAAGCATCGCCGCGTAGTACGCGAACCTGAGTCGCCGCCAGGTCGCGACAATGCCCCTGTAAGGCCACAAAAGCCCGCGCATCGGCCTCAACCAAGGTCACCTCGGCAGCCCCGCGCGAAGCGGCCTCAAGGCCCAAGGCGCCACTCCCGGAAAAAAGATCCAGGCAGCGCAGGCCTGTCAAACGCTGCCCCAACCAATTGAACAGGGTTTCGCGTACCCGATCTGGCGTCGGCCTAAGCCCAGGCACATCGGGAAACGGCAAGCGCCGCCCACGCCAAGTGCCGCCGATGATGCGAACACTGTTGCCGGCCCTCTTTGTCGATCTATTTCCCGCCACGCGCGACCTGCCCACCGACCACCACGGTCACCATCTGATCGAGCGCAACCCGGGCTCGGAAGGCGCGTCGGATATCCTCTAGGGTCACCGCCGCTACCCGGCGCGGGTAATCCTCCAACCAGGTTAGCGGCAGGCCATAAAACCCCAACATGGCCAAGTGTTCAACGATCTTTTTATTGCTGTCGAGACGCAGAGGGAAACTGCCAATGAGGTTGGCCTGCGCCTGTTTCAACTCGACTTCAGTCGGTCCCTCGTTAATAAAGCGCTGCACCGTCGCCCGCACGACAGACAGCGCCTCGTCCGTCGCCTCACGACGCGTTTGCAGACCAATTTCAAAGGCCCCGCGCTGCCGCAACGGCAAGAAATAGCTGTGCACGCTGTACGCAAGACCTCGCCGATCGCGGACCTCCTGCATCAGGCGCGAATCAAAGCCCCCCCCGCCAAGAATATAATTACCCACCAACAAGGGGAAATACTCCGGATCATCGCGCGTCATCCCCGGCAGACCCATCAACAAGTGGCTTTGCGTCGCGTGGTGCGGCACAACCACCGTCTCGGCTCGATCGCGCTGCGATACCACCGGTAACGGCTCAGCGGCCGAGCCGCCCGGTAGTCCCTGCACCAATTGCTGCGCGATGGCCTCTGCCGTTGGGCGATCGATATCCCCCATCATGACCAACGTCAGGTTGGCCGCCCGGTAATATTGACGATGAAAGGCCGCCAGTTGCGTTGCTTCAAGTCCGGCAAGGGACTCAATACGCTCGTGCAAACCATATGGGTGCGTGCCAAAGACGCGTGCGGAAAATGCCCGTTCGGCGATAAATTCAGGCTGCGTTTCACCCTCGCGCAGGCCAGCGATAGCACGCGCCTTCTCGCGGCTCAGGACGGCCGGGTCAAAATTAGGCCGACTCAACACAGCCTGCAACACCTTCAGCGCAGACTCGCGTTCGAGTGCGCCACTTAATGTACGCACGGAAAAAGTGGCACGATCTGCATCCTGTGATTGCGTCATCACGGCCCCGACATCCGCCAGACGCTCGGCAATCTGCCGCTCGTTCAATCCATCCACACCCGAGCCACCTGCGCCCAAACGCATCAAGACATGGGTCATCCTGGACAGACCGGCTGTCGCCTCCGTATCGCGTGCCGTCCCCGCCTCAAAACTGGCGCTGACATCCAACATCGGAAGGTCATGGTTGGCCACAAAATAAACCCGCGCCCCATTGGCGGTGCGCCACTGCTGAACATCCAGCCCCGCCAGGGCAGGCAAGGCCAATAGGCCCGTCAGCGCCATAACAAAAATCCGGTTAGCGAACATGAGCACCTCCAGAAGCCGCTGCCGGACGACCTTCTGGCGAAGCCAATGGCATGGGCAATGGGTCCAGTTCCGCAAATGTCATACGTATATCACGCAAATATTTTTCAGCCACAGCACGCAACTGGTCTGATGTTACAGCCCTCAGCCGCTCAAAACGCACGGTGCGATCACGCCAGGATAACCCAGCCACCTCCCACTCGCCGATCTGCATCGCTTGGTAAAATAGAGAATCCTGCTGAAACACCTGTCCGGCAACGACCTGCGCCTTGGCACGGGCCAGTTCAGCCTCGCTCACCCCATCCGTCACGAGGCGTTGCAGTTCACGCTTGAGTGCATCCACTGCATCCGACAACGGGCGACCCTCCATCGATGTCAGGCTAATCACGAACTGTGTCGGACCGCGCGACACCGGGTCATAACCAGCGTCCACATCAAGAGCCACCCGCTGCGTCTTAACCAAGGCCTGCGGGAGCCGTGCCGAGCCGTGGCCATCCAGCACCCCGGCGAGGATTTCCAACGCGTAGGGCTCCACATCCGTCGCCGGTTTCTGCAAACGCGGCACCGGCCAAGCCAGGATCGCGACCGATGACTTGGCCGGTGCACGCACCACAACATGCCGACCGCCCGGCGGTTCCGGCTCGGTCAAGACCTTGCGGAACGGAATGGCGCGGCGCGGAATAACCCCATAATATTTCTCGGCCCAGGCAAAGACCAGATCCGCTTGCACATCGCCAGCCACCACCAGGACAGCATTATTGGGCGCATACCAACGGTCATACCATTGCCGGGCATCCGCCACCGTCATGTTCTCGAGATCATTCATCCAGCCAATGACCGGATGGCGATAAGGGTGCTCGGTATAGGCCAGCGCCATCAGTTGTTCATACAACCGCGAATGGGGATTGTCATCGGTACGCAAACGGCGCTCTTCCTTGACCACCTCAATCTCCTTGGCGAAGGCCTCCGGGGCCAAAGTCAGATGCGCCATACGATCGGATTCCAAGGCCATAGCCTGCTCCAGGTGCCCAGCCTGTAAAGTCTGGAAGTACGCCGTGTGATCACGCGAAGTGAAGGCGTTCTCGCGCCCGCCAAGGGCCGCAATACGCTTTGAAAACTCACCCGCCGGCACCTTGGGCGTACCTTTGAACATCATGTGTTCGAGCAGGTGTGCCACCCCGGTCGAACCATAAGACTCATCCATGCTCCCTGCGCGATACCACACCTGCGCTACAGCCACGGGCGCGCGATGGTCTTCCTTAACGATCACTTTGAGACCGTTGGCCAGCAGTCGCTCACTGACCGTAGCCATGGTCGCCAGCGGCATCAGGCCGAGAATAAGCCCGATGACTAAGCCGAGAATGCTGTGAACAGGCGCGCGCTTAATCTTCACAAAGGGGCAGGGCATGGTATATTTTTCCAAATTCCAAACTGAGTCATTCAAGAATCCTCGTGTTTTTCAAATCCACCCCACCGTCCGACACCGCCCCAGCAACAAAGCCCACCGGCTGGCTGGGGCGCCTCAAGACAGGTCTGAGCAAGACCCGGGCCGCGCTGGCAACGCCCTTCACGGCCCTGTTCGCACGCCATACACGCATCGATGCCGCGCTCTACGACGAACTGGAAGAACTACTGATCACCGCTGACTGTGGGGTAGCCGCAACCGAACATATCCTCACGGCCTTGAAAGCGCGTGTCAAGCGGGATCGAATTGAAGACAGCGCCGATCTACGAGCGGCCTTGCGCACCATCCTCACCGACCTCCTCACGCCGCTGGAAATGCCTCTGGATGTCACCCACCACAAACCCTTTGTCATCATGCTCGCAGGGGTCAACGGCGCCGGCAAGACCACCACTATTGGCAAACTCGCCAAACGCTATCAGGAACAAGGGCTCAAGGTCCTACTCGCTGCTGGCGACACCTTCCGTGCCGCCGCTCGTGAACAACTCGCCGTCTGGGGTGAGCGTAACCAGGTAGAGGTCATTGGTGGTGGCTCTCAAGACCCTGCCGCCGTCATCTTCGATGCCATCCAGGCCGCGCGTGCCCGTCACATTGATGTTGTGCTGGCCGATACGGCCGGCCGACTCCCGACCCAGTTGCATCTGATGGACGAGATCCGCAAGATACGCCGCGTGATCGAAAAAACCGACCCCAGCGCACCCCACGAGGTTCTGCTGGTGCTCGATGCCAACACCGGTCAAAACGCCCTGGCCCAGGTGCAGGCCTTTGGCGCGGCCATCGGCGTTACCGGCCTCATCCTAACCACGCTCGACGGCACCGCCAAGGGCGGCGTGATTGCGGCCCTGGCACGCAAACACCCCATTCCTGTGCGTTACATCGGGGTGGGCGAAGGACTGGACGACCTGCAACCCTTCCGGGCACTGGAATTTGTCGACGCCCTGTTCGAAGAGTCACCATGATTGAACTCATTGATGTCACCAAGCGTTATCCAGGCGGCCATGTCGCCATGGCCAATGTGAGCCTGTACATCCCGCACGGCGAGATGGTCTTTATCACCGGGCGTTCGGGCGCAGGCAAAAGCACCCTGCTCAAACTCATCGGCAGCCTCGAAAAACCGACCTCCGGCCACATCAAGATCGGCAATGAAGACACCTCCCGCCTACGCCGTGCAACCCTGCCCTATTTCCGGCTCAACATCGGCATGATCTTCCAGGACCACAAACTCCTCTACGATCGTAGTGTGCTTGACAATGTCCTGCTGCCCCTGCATATCCGCGAAATCAGCCGCACAGAAGCTACCCGCCGGGCCCGCGCAGCCCTAGAAAAAGTCGGTCTGGCCAACCGCGAGCGCAGCCGACCCGTCACGCTCTCCGGAGGCGAACAGCAACGCCTGTGCATCGCCCGCGCCATCGTCGGACGCCCTCGACTCATCCTGGCCGACGAACCCACCGCCAACCTCGACGACGATTACGCCCACGAGATCATGGGCATCCTTCAAGCCCTCAACGAAAGCGGCGACACCATTCTCATCGCTACCCATGATCAGGATCTGATCGCACGCTATGGAAAACGCCGCCTGACCCTTGCCAATGGGAACCTGTCATGACCCTCGGCACCCATGCCCAACATCACCTCGATAGCCTGATCACCGCTTGGCAGCGCCTGCGCGAACAACCCCTGGCCAGCGCCTTTTCCATCCTCGTCATTGGCATTGCGCTGTCCCTACCCACAGGGCTCTATCTCCTGATCACCAATCTCGACCGTACCTCAAGCGGCCTAACCGAACACACCGAAATAACCGTCTTTCTAAAGCCAAAGATTGACACGGCCACGGCCCTTAGCCTTGCCGAAACCCTGCGCAACGAACCCGGAATTCGCAAGCTACGCTTCGTTTCGCGCGAAGATGCCCTGCTTGAACTTCAACGCAGCGGCCTTGACGATGTCCTCTCCAGCCTCTCCAGCAACCCCTTACCACACACCCTAGTCATTGAACCCATTCAGGCCAGTCCGGCACAAATCCGCCAGCTTGACCAGCGCCTCCGGCAACGCCCCGAGGTCGACGCTATCACCAGTGCCGAGGCGTGGGCCCGTCGCCTCGCCGCGCTGCTCGACTTCGGCGTTGGTCTTACCTGGTTGTTGGCCACTGTCCTCGCCCTGTCACTGGCAGCCATCACCGGCAACACCATCCGCCTGCAGATCTACGCACGGCGAGACGAGATCGAGATCTCCCGCCTAATCGGAGCCACTGACCGCTTCATCCGCCGCCCCTTCCTCTATTTTGGTGCCCTGCAAGGCCTACTAGGCAGTTTAGCCGCGCTCATCTTCTCCGGACTCGCGATCCTCTGGCTAAACCAAAGCGTGGCCGAACTCGCCACGACCTATGGCAGCAGCTTCCGCCTCGCCACTCTGGATCTTCACATCAGTGCCCTCCTCTTGGTTGGCGGCATCCTGCTTGGCCTGACCGGTGCCTGGCTATCCGTCGCCCATACCCTGCGCGATTTCGATTAACACCATAAGCATCCCTTATTAGCAACACTAGCACTCCGCATCATAGAGTGCTAAAATTGTGATCATCAACACCAAGGGAGTTTGCCATGACTGCCGATACCCTGCACTTTCCTGTCCCAACATCCATAGGTAGCATCGATAGCTACATTCAGGCAACCCACCGTTTCCCGCTCCTGACCGCGGACGAGGAGGTTGAGCTTGGCCGTCGGCTGCGCGACAACGGGGATGTCGAAGCCGCCCGCAAACTGGTGCTCTCCCACCTGCGTCTGGTCGTGGCGGTCTCCCGTGGCTATCTCGGCTATGGCCTGCCCCACGCCGACCTGATCCAAGAAGGTAGTCTCGGCCTGATGAAG
>SXRG01000008.1 GCA_005793645.1 Burkholderiales bacterium | reverse complement strand
GACTGGGTGGTCTATCTGGGTGTCACGCTGATCTTGCAGACCGCTTGGCCGCTCCTGTTTGCGCCGGGCGTCTGGTTGATCATCCGTTATGGCGTGATTCGTCACGAGGAGAGGCATTTGACCGAGCGTTTTGGTGCGGAGTATGTGGGGTATTTGAATAAAGTGAGGCGTTGGTTATGAATACGATCCTGTTTTCTTTGCGTGGTGACTTCGTTGCGCTGTGTGATTTGCTCAAGTTGACGGGCATCGCGACCAGCGGCGGGGAGGGTAAGGCCTTGGTGGCGATGGGGGCGGTGAAGGTTGATGGTCAGGTGGAGTCGCGCAAGACCGCCAAGATACGCACGGGTCAGGTGGTCGAATGTCAGGGTTTGCGTGTAGAGGTTGCTTCAGACTGAACAAGGACAGGTTTGGGTGCAGGCATTGGGAAGTCCCCCGTGCTCTGCCAGACGAACTGTTTCATTGGCCCCATGACATGCATCTCGCAGGCCTTGCAGTCGAAACGCAGGGTTAACCGATCTTTTCCGTTGATCAAGATCAGAGGGTCGGGGCGGATGCCTTTGACTTCTTTGGGACAGAGGTTGAAGCTATAGCGCAGGCAGTGCTTGGTAATCATCAACGACACTTCGCCGCGCTCGATGTTGGCTTCGTAGGCCGGAGCGATCACTTCGACGCCATGCCGTGCGTAAAACGCCCGGGCTCGGTGGTTGTACACATTACCTAGGTAACTCAGCGTGGTATCGGGATAGCGGGGCGCGGGTTCGACCGGCGCACGGCGCGAGGGACGCTGATAGGCTGTTAGACGAGCAAGCTCCAGATCGGCAATGGCGGCGCGACGCAGGGCGTTGATTTGAGCGTTTGGCAGGAACCACGGTTGTGTCAGTTCGATCTGGATCTCGGCGGCGGAAAAATGCGTATTACCGAGCTTGCCAAAGGACTCTCGTAGGGTGTTCATGGCCCGTTCGGGGTGTTCCGCTTGCTGTTGCGGGTGGGTGATCTTTGCGTGGCCGTAGTGGCCATGGTTATCGTGCAGGGTTAGATGCAGGGTGTCTCCGCTCTCGGTCAGCGTCATATGAATCGCTATGCGTCGCTCGCTCGAGGGGCGTTCCAGCGCCCGAACAAAGGCTTGATTGTGGTTACGGAACAGGTGGGTGCTGGGTACCAGATCGGCAGGAAGATCCTCGGCCGCAAATAGGGTGTTGCCTTCGGCTCGGTTGATACGCAGGCCGGCAAGTTCACCCTTGGGTGTGTACCAGGTCAGGCCATCGCCGTTATGGACGGGTTCAACGGCCTCGATCGTGAAGCTGCGTCGTGCCGCATCGACCTTCAGCACCCGACCGATGGCCTCCCCAGTGAATTTGGGTGAGTCGAAGGCTTCAATACCATGATGGCGTTCGTTGACGAAATAATCGGTCGTGCCCCGGTTGAAGGTCTTTTCCGGACGCGGCGTGAAGGTGTAGGTGCAACGGCCATGCGCGGCGGTGCGGTAACGCGGATCGGCGTCGATGATTCGGTCGAGTTGCTGGCGGTAATGCGCCGTTACATTTTTTACATAACCAAGGTCCTTGTAGCGGCCCTCGATTTTGAATGAACGGATGCCGGCCTCGGCCAGTGCAGCTAGGTTGGCGCTCTGATCGTTGTCCTTCATCGACAAAAGGTGTTGGTTTTGGGTGATGAGGTGACCATCGGCATCGCTGAGTGAATACGGCAGGCGACAGGCCTGCGAACATTCGCCGCGGTTGGCACTGCGCCCGGTGTGGGCGTGGCTGATGTGGCATTGCCCTGAAAAGGCCACGCAGAGGGCGCCATGCACGAAAAATTCCAGCGTCGCAGAAGTCTCGGCGGCAATGGCACGAATCTGTTTCAGGCTCAATTCGCGGGCCAGGACGATCTGTGAAAAGCCAACCTGGTTAAGAAAACGGACCTTGTCCACGCTGCGGTTGTCGGTTTGCGTGCTGGCATGGAGCTCGATGGGCGGCAGATCCATGTCTAGCAGGCCCATGTCCTGCACGATCAACGCATCGGCACCTGCGTGATAGCAATCCCAGGCCAGTTGCCGTGCCGGTTCCAATTCTTCGTCGCGCAGGATGGTGTTGAGGGCGACGAACACTCGGGCATGATAGGTATGGGCGTGACTGGCCAGCCGTTCGATGTCGGCCACCGTGTTGCCCGCGGCCGCCCGGGCCCCGAACGACGGGCCGCCGATGTACACCGCATCGGCGCCGTGGTCGATGGCCGCAATGCCGAAATCGGCGTTCTTTGCGGGTGCAAGGAGCTCCAAAGGGGATGGAACCAAGGAATGAACCATTGGTTTCTTCAGGCGGCCTTATTGGCGCTGTTTTTCTTCTTTCTTGAGTTTCTTCGCGACCTTCTTTTCCTTCATGGTTTTGGCGGGCTCTTTCTTGACAGCTTTCTTGCTTTCCTGGCCTTTCATGGTTTTCTCCTGAGGTTTCGGCCTGATGACCGGTGAAAATGACGCACGCGGATGTTCGCGTGGGCATCATTCTAGCGGTGTTGCTCAGGCGGTGATGTTTTGATTTTTGATTTGTGTCGGAAATCGACCTGGGCCACCCCGTGGTTGATGGGCTTTGTAGGGGCGATTCTGACCGACAGTTTTTATTCGCTTAAGCGTCGCGCGGCCCGTTCGCGCCAACTCGCCCCCAAGATGGGCTGCTGGCTTAGCCAGGTGAGGTCGTTCCGATCCTTGTGGGCTCCGAACAAGGTTTTCCAGAGGCGGGAGAGCGTCCAGTCGGGGAGTGGGCGTTTGTGGAGGGTTAGGGCATCGCCGATTCCGATCTCACCGGGCTTTAAGACACGGTAATACCAGCCGGTTCTGCCGTTGGCACGAACGCGTTCAAGCATATCCGGGCTGTCAAAACGGAGATTGAGCTTGCTACAGGGTTGTCGTCCCTGCGATATCTGGATCAGGGTTGTCCCGAGGCAGAAGATGTCGCCTAAACAGACGCTATCTTCATGAAGTCCCCGTGTGGACAGGTTTTCTCCAAATCCGCCGGGATGGAATAAACCGGATCGGCTGGGTAGTTCGGCTTGCCAGGTTACATAATGTTCGGCGGGATAGTGGTGCAGGGCTTTGTCATGTCCACCGTGGTGAACGCGGTCGGCCTGAAAGTCGCCGATCAACCCTAGTGGCGTCACCTCAATGCGCTCCTTTACCGCATGCTTGGCGATGGCGCTGAGTATGCGGTCGGCCCCTAGCTCGGCAATCGGGCCGATATGGATGGCTAGCAGGGGTGTGGAGAGGGGTATGGTGAATCCCTTTGTAGTGGACTGATAGATAAATGGCTAATGTAAAAGTCACCGATGCTCCGCGCCTTCATCGCTACAGATGACACAGCCTTGTAAAACTAGGGACACGCTGATTTATTCGCAGACTGACAGATCGAAGTGACATGGTATCTGCGAAAATTGGCGCATTGAAAGTTGATGGGTACTTGACGATGCAAGCGAGCTTTGCTGATCTTGAGTACGCGGCGAAAAAGAAGGTGACG
>SXRG01000064.1 GCA_005793645.1 Burkholderiales bacterium | reverse complement strand
TCGTCGGCCAAGCCTTGGCCGTAGGCGCTGCGGTCATCGATGATGGCGATCTTTTGCGCTTTCAGCGTCTTGACCGCAAACTGGCCCAAGGCTGCGCCTTGCTGGGCGTCATTGGCCATGACGCGGAAGGCGGTCTTAAAGCCCTGCGCGGTGTATTTGACGGCGGTGGCCGAGGGCGAAATCTGCGGGATGCCGGCATCGTTATAGAGTTTGGAGGCGGGGATGCTGGTGCCTGAATTGAGATGGCCTATTACACCCGTGACGCCGGAATCAATCAGTTTTTGCGCTACGAGGGTGGCAGTTTTGGGTTCTGCAGCGTCGTCTTCGGCGATCAATTCAAGTCGCACCGGCTTGCCGCCCAGGGTCAGGCCGGCGGCGTTGATCTCGTCCAGCGCCATCCGGGCGCCATTTTCATTGTCCTTGCCAATATGGGTTTGTGCCCCGGTGAGTGGCGCGACCGAGCCAATCTTGACGACGGTTTTACCATCATCCTTTTGGCCGCAACCGGCCAGCAGCGCCAGCGCCAGAACACCCCATCCAAATTTATGCAAAGACATCTCTTATCTCCAGAAGCAGGTTTATGACCGCGCTTTTATACCCGAAAATCGGTCATTCGGGCGCGCTATGGGTTAGACACCTGGGCGTTTTCCAGCAGATTCAGGCCGGTTTCGGCTCACACCGTCGGGGGAGCGAGGATAACCATGCGGATGAATAAGGCGTGCTATACGATTAAGGTACGGCCGGAGCGTTTGGAAGGGTGGAATCAGCGTATTTGGAAATGCCATTCAGCAGGTTCAAGCAGGTTTTTAGCAACAGCGCCATTTCATCCTCGCTGACAACATAGGGCGGCATGAAATAGACGGTGTTTCCGATGGGCCGTAGCAATACCCCGGCGGCACGGGCGGCAAGATGAAATTCGCGTGCGAAGCCAGCGCCTGCGTTCGCGATATCGAAGGCCCAGATCATCCCCTGGTTGCGGAAGTACCTTACGCGGGGGTGTTGGCGCAGCGGCTCCAAGAGGGTGTTGAACGCTGCGGCCCTGATACGGTTTTGTTGCAATACGTCGTCGGAATCGAAGATGTCCAGCACGGCCAGTGCGGCACGGCAGGCGAGTGGGTTGCCGGTGTATGAATGCGAGTGCAGAAAGCCCAGGCGCAGATCGGCGTTGTAAAAGGCGTCATACACATGATCGGTGGTGAGCACGCATGAAAGCGGCAGGTAACCGCCGGTGATGCCCTTGGACAGACAGGTGAAATCGGGGCGGATGCCAGCCTGCTCGCAGGCGAATAATGTGCCGGTGCGACCGAATCCGACGGCGATCTCGTCTGCGATGAGGTGCACGCCGTACCGGTCGCACAGTCTGCGCGCCAGACGCAGATATTCAGGATCGTGCATGGCCATGCCGGCGGCGCATTGCACCAGCGGCTCGACGATGAGCGCGGCGGTGGTCTCGGCGTGTCCGGCCAGCCAGCCGTCAAGATCGGCGGCGGCCCGGTGTGCGACATCGGTTGCGGACTCGCCGGGCCACGCCTGACGCGTGTCTGGTGACATCACCTGATGGGTGTGGCGCAGGAGCGGTGCATAGGTGTCGCGGAATATCGCCACATCGGTGACCGACAGCGCGCCGAGCGTTTCACCGTGATAGCCGTTTTTCAGGCTGACGAACCCGGTCTTTTGCGGTTGCCCTGTGTTTTTCCAGTAATGAAAGCTCATTTTCAGCGCGATCTCGACCGCCGATGCGCCGTCCGAGCCGTAAAAGACATGATCCAGTCCGGTCAGCGCGGCGAGCCGTTCAGACAGATTCAGCACCGGTGCATGGCTGCATCCGGCGAGGATGACATGCTCGATCTTGTTCAGCTGATCGATGATTGCGGCGTTGATGCGCGGGTTGCAGTGCCCGAACAGGTTGACCCACCACGACGATATGGCGTCCAGATAGCGCGTGCCGTCCGAGCCGATCAGCCACGGCCCTTCGCCACGGTCTATGTGCAAAGGTGGCGTGGCTCCCAGATGCTGCATCTGGGTGCAGGGGTGCCAGAGGTGCGTGTTCATGCGCCAAGGATAGCGGTAGGCGGGTGGAAAAGGCGCGATGGCTTGAAAAATAGCTATCGCGGCTGATTAGCCGCCGGTGGCATTCATGAAACGGATCGTTTTGGCCGGTTGTTCGCGGAATTCATGGCGTTCGGGTTTGCGGGCGATACTATCCAGAAGTGCCTGGACAAGATCGTCATCCGAGGCACCGGCACGCAGCAGCGGGCGCAGTTCGATGTGATCTTCCTGGCCCAGGCAGAGGTGCAATACGCCATCGACGGTGAGGCGGACGCGATTGCAGGTGGCACAGAAGTGTTGTGACATGGGCGTGATGAAGCCGACATTGAAGTGGCCGTCTGGTGTGCCCAAATAGCGTGCTGGCCCACCGCCCTGCATGACGGTGTCGATAAGACTGAAATTCTGTTGTAGCCGGGCCTTGATCGGTTGCAGGTCAACATAGCCCAGGCGGCGCGCTGTCTCGCCCATGGGCATTAGCTCGATCAGGCGCAACACAAAGCCCCGTTCCATGCAGTAGTCGACCATGCCGTCAATGGCGTCGACATTTTCCTGCATGACCACCATGTTGATCTTGATGGGTGCAAATCCGGTTTGTCGTGCGGTCTCCAGTCCGGCCAGAATATTGGCCAGCGCATCGCGTCCTGCGATCCGAATCATTTGTTGCGGATCGAGGCTGTCCAGGCTCACATTGAGGCGAGTGATGCCGGAGGCTTTGAGTGCGGGGGCGTGACGGGCCAGTTGCGTGGCGTTGGTCGAAAGCGAAAGATCCTCAATCCCAGGCAGAGCGGCGAGGCGTCGGGTCAGGTCGGTGATGTTGCGGCGTAATAGCGGTTCACCGCCGGTCAGGCGGACACGTTTCAGCCCCATTTGAGCAAATAGGCGGATGACGCGTTCGATTTCGTCGAAGCTCAGCCAGTCGGCGGGTTCCTCGAAGCCTTTGAACCCTTCGGGAATGCAGTAGGCGCAGCGCAGGTCGCACCTATCCGTTACCGAGAGGCGGAGATATTCCACCTGGCGACCGAAGGGATCAATGAGGTTGGCTTTGCTCATGGCCGTGAACTTTACTCCAGAGAATAGGGTGAGGGAGGTAGTAAATTGATATGCATCAACAGGGATATTGGGTTTGTGTGCAAAAAATTTTAGGTCTTGGGGTTGAAAGATCGGGCCCCGAACCCTACTATTGGCACTCACAGGCAGGGAGTGCTAGCAGATCGCTCGATGGGAAGAGAGCGGCCGCACGCGACTGGCCGGTATTGATCCCCCATTCACAGTAAGGAGAACCCTCATGAAGATTCGCCCCCTGCACGATCGCGTGATCGTTAAGCGCATGGAAGAAGAACGCAAGACTGCATCCGGCATCGTGATCCCCGATTCTGCCACCGAGAAGCCCGATCAGGGTGAAGTCGTGGCCGTGGGCCCGGGCAAGAAAGATGACAGCGGCAAGGTGATTGCCATGGCCCTCAAGGTGGGTGATCGCGTGTTGTTCGGAAAGTATTCCGGCCAAGCCGTCAAAATGGACGGCGAGGAACTTCTGGTGATGCGCGAAGAAGATGTCATGGGCGTCATCGAAAAATAATTGTTCTACTAATTCAATAGATTAAGGAGCTATAACATGGCCGCTAAAGATGTACGATTTGGAGATTCCGCCCGCCACCGCATGGTTGCAGGCGTTAATGTGCTGGCTAACGCTGTCAAGGTAACTTTGGGCCCGAAGGGTCGCAATGTGGTGTTGGACCGTTCGTACGGTGCCCCCACCGTCACCAAGGACGGCGTGTCCGTT
>SXRG01000063.1 GCA_005793645.1 Burkholderiales bacterium | reverse complement strand
CCATCAGTTGCAAGAACTGGCGCGCATAGGCCGATAACGATTCGACATAACGGCGTTGCCCTTCGGCATACAGGGTGTCAAATGCCAGCGATGACTTGCCTGAACCCGATAGCCCGGTAATGACAACCAGCTGGTGCGTCGGCAGGTCCAGATTAATGTTTTTCAGATTATGGGTGCGAGCACCGCGGATGCGGATCATGGATTGGTCGTGTGCATTGCAAACCGGCTAATATACGCCCTCTTTGCCTTGTTATGACATCCTGAATTGACTGTGACCTCCTCTAACGCTGCCATTGCGCCTTCCCCGATGCTCCCCTCCGAACGCCGCGCCGCGATTTCGCTGGCGGGCATCTTCGGCCTGCGCATGTTGGGTATGTTCCTGATTCTGCCGGTGTTTGCTGTTTATGCGCGGACGCTGACCGACGATCACACCCTGATCGGCCTTGCGCTGGGGATGTATGGTCTGACGCAGGCGATTCTGATGATCCCGTTCGGAATGGCATCCGATCGTTTTGGTCGCAAACCTATCATTATGTTGGGACTTTTTATATTTGCCATAGGTAGCCTGCTGGCCGCCAACGCCGATAGCATCTACGGCATCATTGCTGGTCGCGCTTTGCAAGGCGCGGGGGCCATTTCGGCGGCGGTGACCGCCTTGTTGGCCGATCTGACGCGCGAGGAGAAACGCACCCAGGCGATGGCTATGATCGGCATGACGATCGGTCTCGCCTTTGCTGGTTCGATGGCCGCCGGCCCCGTCCTGTATGCATGGATTGGCATCCCCGGCATGTTCCTGCTGACGGCCATTTTGGCCTTTGCCGCGATGGGTGTGGTTCGCTTTGTGACCCCGAATCCGGGCGTGACGGCGTTCCACTCGGATGCCCAAGCCAATCCCGCCCGTTTTGGGGACTGCCTGCAGCGGCCGGAACTCTTGCGTCTGAACTTTGGTATCTTTGCCCTCCATGCCGCGCAGATGGCCATGTTCGTTGTGGTTCCCTTTGCACTGCAGCAGTCCCTGCCGATGGCCGAGCATTGGCAGGTTTATTTGCCGGTTGTGCTGGTTTCCTTTGTGCTCATGGTGCCGGCTATTATCGTGGCCGAAAAGCACGGCCGCATGAAGCCGGTGTTTGTTGGTTCGGTCGCCCTCATGCTGGGTGCGCAGGTTTTGATGGCGGTAGCGCTAACGCACTTCTGGCTGATCGTTCTGGCCTTGCTACTCTATTTCATCGCCTTCAACACCTTGGAAGCCAGCCTGCCATCGCTCGTCTCCAAGATCGCGCCGCCCGAGGCCAAGGGGACGGCAATGGGGATCTACAATACGGCGCAGGCCTTCGGGCTGTTTTTGGGCGGGATGGTGGGCGGTTGGCTGGCTCAACAGTATGGCTTTTCGGCGACCTTTGTTTTTTGCGGTGTCTTGATGAGCGTCTGGTTGGGCCTGGCAATGAGCATGACGCCGCCACCTCGGGTTAAAACGCAAATGTTTCATGTTGGGCCAATAGAGACGCTTCAGGCTCAACATTTGGCCGCCCAGCTTACGGTCTTTTCCGGGGTTGAGGCGGTGACCGTGCTACCGGAAGAAGGCGCCGTGCTGCTCAAGGTCAGCCAGTTGGGTTGGGATGAGGAGGGGGTGCGGCATGTGTTGGCGCGCGAGGTGCCTGAATCGGCCGCTGTGCTGCGTTGACAGGAGAAAATGATGGTGGCGCTGGGCGGTCTTTGATTGCCCTGTATTTCGTGGCCATGCCACCGATGACGACTTAGTGGCATTACCAATGTGTGGGCACGGTCAAAATGGAGCATTACGGTGGGATGATTCTCGAGTTGCTCCAAGACGGATAGAATGAACGGCTCAAACACACTATACGGAGATTTTCATGGCATCAGTTAACAAAGTCATCCTGATCGGCAATTTAGGGGCTGACCCTGAAATGCGCTATCTGCCCAGCGGTGACGCGGTGGCAAACCTGCGCCTAGCTACGACTGATAAGTTCAAGGATAAGAGCGGGGCGATGCAGGAAGTGACCGAGTGGCATAGTGTGGCTTTCTTTGGCAAGACGGCTGAGGTCTGCGGGCAGTACCTTAAAAAGGGGAGCTCCGTTTATGTCGAGGGATCCCTGCGTACCCGCAAGTGGCAGGATAAGACGGGTGCTGACCGCTACACTACCGAGATTCGTGGTGACCGGATGCAAATGCTGGGTGGACGGAGTGGGGGTAGTAGCGCGGCGTTCGATGAAGCCGGTTCTGAGGTCTCGCGTGGTCGTCCGACGGCAGCCTCTAGCGCCCAGGACTTCGGCGCACCGGAGGACGACATCCCGTTCTGATGGGCTTCTCAGGGATTGGGCGAGGGCCGGATGAGCCCTTTTTGGGAGCGGGTTAAACGCTCGAGCGTGCCAGAACGGATGCTGGCCATCCTGCGCCGTGGGGTCGATCGTGTGGATCCTCGTCTGGTTCATGCCTGCCCTTATCCGGCCCCGTACTTGCCCGCCGTGGGTCAATCGCTGGCCTATGTCGAGGCCTTGGTGTCCGAGATCCCTGGCCCCTTGCAGGTAAACCGTGAGGCCTTTCTCCATCAACCTTTAGTTCGGGCCTTGTTTGCAGCTCCGGATGAAATTCAGTCGGCCCTGTGCCGGACTCCAGAGGCGCGAGCTTACGCAGAGGCTCATGGTGACAGTTGCCACGGTATGTGTGCCCTGTTGACGGTAGAGCATACGGTGCGCAACGATTTTGGGCCAAGCGAGATGGATGGTTTCTTGGTGCGGGATCTACCGCGCCAGATATGGAATTTTGACCACCACGCCGTGCTTTGCCCCGGAGCGTCCGAGGCGGAGGTGCGTACAGCGCTGGTTATTCGTTTGATGGATAGCTTGTTTGATGTGGTGGCCGAACGCATGGCTCGGCGGCGGGCAGAGGATCTATTGGTGCCCATGGTCAAGGAGGCTGGAAAGCGGGCCGACCGTGGGTGTGCATCGGATCTATGTGGGCAAATTAAAGATTTCAATGCGGTGTTATGCACACCCGAGGAGTATATCTCCCTACAAACGCAAGAAGTGTCGATGGATGCCTTGGGCACGGTTAATGGCTCTGCTCTCACCTCTAAGACTGCACGGGTTACTTTGATTGAACTGTGCCAACAGGCTCGCCCACCAAGGGTGGTAACCTTGATTCAATGCTATGGTGACGGTCACGCGCCCTCCCTGACGCAGGGCTTGCAAGATGTCCGGCATTGGATGGGGTAGTGTGGTTTGAGTCTCTGTCGGAGGTATTGGTTTAATCCTTGATTGTGGTCGTCGCAAGCGATGGTCGCCCGGGTATAATTCGCGCAGAGTCTTTTTTCTTTGAAAATCATGCCTATCTATACCTATCAATGTAGTGCCTGCGGTCATGCGCAGGACGAAATGCAAAAGGTCAGCGATGCCCTGTTGACGGTTTGTCCGCAATGCGGACAGTCTGCTTATACCAAGCAAGTGACGGCCGCTGGTTTCGCTCTGAAGGGTAGCGGCTGGTACGCCACCGATTTCAAGAACGGTTCGGCGGCCAAGGCTGAGGCCCCGGCTTGTGGCACGGGTGGCTGTTCCGGTTGCCCGGCGAGCTGACCATGAAGCGTTATTTCGTTACCGGTCTGTTGATTTGGGTGCCGTTGGGGATCACTCTGTGGGTGCTCAACGCATTGATTGGCGCCATGGACACCAGCTTGCTGCTGCTGCCTGAGAGCTGGCGGCCGGACGCCTGGCTGGGCACACCGGTGCGGGGTGGCGGGGTAATCCTGACCTTGGTCATCATCCTGTTCACCGGGCTGTTTGCAGCCAATCTGATTGGGCAGAAGTTGCTTGATTGGTGGCACGGTATCCTCAACCGCATCCCGGTGGTCAATTCCATCTACGGCAGCGTCAAGCAGGTCTCCGATACTTTGTTGTCCAGTGAGGGCAATGCGTTCAAGAAGGTGTTGCTGGTGCGCTATCCGCATCCTGAGGCCTGGTCGCTGGCCTTTCAGACCAATGTGCCGCGAGAACTTGCACCAGAGTTGGGCGATGACTACGTTGGTGTGTTCATCCCAACCACCCCTAGTCCGGTGAACGGTTTTTATTTTTATGTACGCCGTGACGCGACGTTGGAAGTTAATGTTTCGGTCGATGCGGCGCTCAAATACATTATCTCCATGGGCGTGGTTGCGCCGCCGTCTCAGCCGGTCGCTTAAACATCGGCTTCAAATTAAGGATTTTTATGCGTTCACATTACTGCGGGGCGGTACGCGCCGAGCATATTGGTCAGGAAATTGTATTGTGTGGCTGGGCGCATCGCCGCCGTGACCACGGCGGGGTGATCTTCATTGATCTGCGCGATCGTGATGGCTTGGTGCAGGTGGTGGTTGATCCTGATACGGTCGATGCCTTCAAAACGGCCGAAGCCGTGCGTGGTGAATTTGTGTTGCGCATCCGGGGTCTGGTACGGGCGCGGCCTGCCGGCACCGAAAACGCCAACATCGGTACCGGCATGATCGAGGTGCTGACGCGCGAAATCGAGGTGCTCAATGCCAGCGCCACGCCGCCTTTCCAGCTTGACGATGACAATCTCAGCGAAAACATCCGCCTGCAATACCGCTATCTGGATCTGCGGCGTGATGCCATGCAAAAGAACATGATGCTGCGCTATCGCGTTGCCAAGCTGATGCGCGATTATCTCGACGGCAGCGGTTTCATAGAGATCGAGACACCGATGCTGACGCGTTCGACGCCGGAAGGTGCGCGCGACTACCTGGTGCCCTCGCGGGTGCATGACGGCATGTTCTATGCCCTGCCGCAGTCGCCGCAGTTATTCAAACAACTGTTGATGGTGTCGGGCTTCGAGCGCTATTTCCAGATCACCAAATGTTTCCGCGACGAAGATTTGCGCGCTGATCGCCAGCCCGAATTCACCCAGGTGGATATGGAGATGTCCTTCGTTGAAGAAAACGATGTCATGGATCTGGTCGAGGGCATGATCCGCGCCACCTTCAAACAGGCGATGGATATTGATCTACCCAACCCTTTCCCGCGTATGGCCTATGCCGAGGCGATGGGCCGCTATGGCTCTGACAAGCCTGATATGCGCGTGACCCTGGAGATCACCGAGGTTACCGATGCGATGAAGGCGGTGGCGTTCAAGGTATTCTCCGGCCCGGCCAATGATGCCAAGGGTCGCGTGGCGGCGATGCGTATCCCCGGCGGGGCATCGCTGACGCGTGGTGAGATTGACGCTTGCACCGAGTTCGTCAAGATTTATGGCGCCAAGGGTCTGGCATACATCAAGGTCAACGATGTCACCCAACTTAACGAGGCTGGCCTGCAATCGCCCATCGTTAAAAATCTGTCCGAAGCCGCACTCAAAACAGTGATGGAGCGTACGGGTGCGCAGAACGGCGACCTGATCTTTTTCGGCGCTGACAAGGCCAAGGTCGTCAATGACGCCTTGGGTGCCCTGCGTACCAAGATCGGCCATGAGAAGGGCTTTGTCGATGGCCGCGCTTGGGCGCCGCTCTGGGTGGTCGATTTCCCCATGTTCGAGTTCAACGAGGACGAAAACCGCTGGGACGCCCTGCACCATCCGTTCACCAGCCCCAAGGATGGCCACGAGGAACTGCTGACCAGCAACCCCGGCGCCGCCCTGTCCAAGGCCTATGACATGGTACTCAACGGCTGGGAGGTGGGCGGCGGCTCCATCCGGATCCACCGCGAAGCGGTACAGGAACAGGTGTTCGCCGCACTCAACATCAGCGAAGAAGAACGCCGCAACAAGTTCGGTTTCTTGCTGGATGCCTTGCAATTTGGCGCGCCGCCGCACGGCGGACTGGCTTTTGGTCTCGACCGTCTGGTCACGCTGATGGCCGGTGCCGAATCGATTCGTGATGTCATCGCATTCCCCAAAACTCAGCGTGCAAACTGCTTGATGACCGGTGCGCCCAACCTGGTGGACGAGAAGCAGCTACGCGAACTGCATATTCGCTTGCGTAATACGCAGCCTGTGGCGGGGTGAGCAGTCCATTCAAAACGCCTGTTTCCGTCTTGGTGCTGGTGTATACCGCAGATCTTCAGGTATTACTGCTCGAACGCGCCGATCATCCCGGCTGGTGGCAGTCCGTCACCGGCAGCCAGGAGGCGGGCGAGGCGCTGCTTGACACCGCAATCCGCGAGCTTTTTGAAGAAACCGGGTTGGCTGCCGAGGGGGTGTCCGACTTGGGCTATCACACCGATTATGAAATTTTTGAGTGTTACCGGCATCGATATGCGCCCGGCACGACACATAACCGCGAACATCTGTTCGGTCTGAAACTTCCCGCGCCGGTGATGGTGCGGCTGGCTCCGGCCGAACACACGGCGCAGCGCTGGCTGCCATGGCGTGCAGCGGCGGACGCATGCTTCTCATCTTCAAACGCCGCAGCGATTCGTCGCTTGGGGACGGCATGAGCCTCGCGAATCTGTATGTCGCCAGTTACAACCTGCACAAGGGCGTGTCGTTCTTTGGCCGGCGCATGGTTCTGCACGAGATGCGCGATCGTTTGCATATGCTTAAGCCAGATATCGTGTTTTTGCAGGAGGTGCAGGGCCACCATGCGCGTCGCAGTCGGCGCTTTCTGAACTGGGCGGATGCTTCATCACCTGAGTTTTGGGCCGGGCGTGATTGGGGAAATTACGCCTACGGCAGGAACGCCGTCTATGAGCATGGCCACCACGGTAATGCCATCCTGTCGCGTTTCCCTATTTTGAAATGGGAAAACGAGGACATCTCCGGCCATGCCTTTGAACAGCGAGGCTTGTTGCATTGCCAATTGGATGTTCCTGGATTGGACCAACCCTTGCATGCCATTTGTCTCCATCTCGCGTTGACTGAGGGCAGTCGCTTGCGGCAGATTGCCCAGATCATCCGGCGTATTCGCGCTACGGTGCCCGAAGATGCTCCCTTGATCATGGCCGGCGATTTTAATGACTGGCGTGGCAGTGCCTGTGCACACCTGGAGAGTGCGCTGGCCGTGCGCGAAGTGTTTGGCCTGGTGCATGGCCAGCCGGCGCGTAGTTTCCCTGCAGCTTTACCCTTGTTCCCCCTGGACCGCATCTATGTGCGTGGTTTCAGGGCCAATACCGCCACGGTGTTGCACGGTACATTGTGGCGGCGTTTGTCAGACCATGCGGTCTTGACGGCCCACTTGTCTCCCTCCTGATGCTGCGCGCTGGGAATCGTATCGATTTGCTGGAAAATGGTGCGGCTTACTTTCCCGTCCTGATTGCCGCCATCGAGACAGCCGAGCGCGAGATCTATTTCGAGAGTTACATTTTTGCGGCGGATCATATTGGCTATGAGGTTGCACATGCTCTCAGTCGTGCCGTGTTGCGCGGGGTACGGGTCAGGGTGATGTTGGACGGGTTTGGTGTCTTGGGCTTTGATGAGGATATCCGCCATGAATGGCGGGTCACTGGTGTGGATCTGCTCATTTATCGGCCGCCTCGGCTGGGCCTGCATTGGCCGCGTCTGCGTCGTTTGCATCGCAAGCTGGTGGTGATTGATGCCCGCACGGCTTTTGTCGGTGGCATCAATGTGATCGATGACCGTAACGCACCGGGGCGGCCGGATCATCGCTACGATTATGCGGTGCGCGTTGAAGGTCCCCTGTTGGCCGATATCTATCCGGCCACGCGACGCCTGTGGCGGCGCCTGTCCTGGAGCCAGTTGCACCGTCGACCGGCCCGTTCCCCGCGCTTGTGCATGGACATGACCCCGCGCGGTGAGGCCCTGGCGCAATTTGTGCTGCGCGATAACCTGCGACACCGGCGCGACATCGAGCAGGCTTATCTGCGCGCAATTCAAAGCGCACGACGCGAGATCGTGATTGCGAATGCCTATTTTTTGCCCGGCATGGCCTTGCGTCGTGCCCTGGTCGATGCGGCCCAACGCGGCGTGCGGGTTGTCATCCTCTTGCAGGGCCGTTCGGATCACCCTCTGGTGCGCGAGGCCTCGCGGGCGCTGTACCGCAATTTTCTCGAGGTGGGCATCGAGATTCGCGAATACCATATCAGCTTCATGCACGCCAAGGTCGCGGTTATTGACGATATCTGGGCTACGGT